>JAGLCH010000025.1 GCA_023146355.1 Bacteriovoracaceae bacterium
TGGAGTTTTCTGACAAGTGTTCTCCCAATTTTTATGACCAATTTGAATTTCCATATTTTCTTCATTATTCCTCTGAGTTAAAGCTTGAGAATTATACCAAATCAAAATATCTCGCAGGTATGATTTTTGATTTTAATAACCTTTTTGAAATGCATAAAGAAGGAAGCTTATTTTCCTTTGTTCAAAACTTCTTTCAGCTAACAAAGGACCTCAACATAGAATTGGTGCTTCGGTCTGACTGGGACTCCAATTATTTTCCCTCTCTTACCGAAGTTTTAGACTTTGATTCTGTTGCACTTCCCATCAATGATAAAGTTGAAGTTTGCTATCGAAATGTGGAGCTAGGGAAACTAACCAAACTTCTTGATATTATAAAAAAACAATTTTAGGACTACCTATGCGTATACTTGTAACCAATGATGATGGAGTCAATGCTCGAGGCATTCAGGTTCTCTGTAGTTATTTAGAAAAGTCTCATGAAGTCTATGTTATTGCGCCAGAAGGTGAGCGTTCTGCCACAGGGCATGGCCTCACTCTAAAAGGTGAAATTCGGTTTTCACATGTGGGTGCTAATCGCTATAGTTGTTCCGGCCTCCCAGCAGATTGTACTCAGATGGGAATGGGTCACCTACTAAAAGATTGTCCCCCTGATGTTGTTATTTCTGGAATTAATCATGGTGCAAACTTGGGTGTTGATACGTATTACTCTGGAACAGTTGCAGGTGCTCGTGAAGCCGCAATAAAAGGTATTCCTGGAATTGCGATAAGCACTTGTACTGACTTTTTTGGTTGTGCAGATGATCAGCACTTTGATACTGCTGCGATTTTCCTCTGTAAGCTTTTGGATCGAGGTGTAGTTGATCTTATTCATGAAGATCACTACCTTAATATCAATGTTCCAAACTTACACTCCTCAGATCTTGCTGGTGTTGAGTATGCAGACCTTGGAAAAAGAATATATAAAACTGATTTTGTGGAGTCCTCCAAGGGCCATTATAAATACGTCTCAGGCATGGTTAACTACTTAAAGTTAGAAGGATCTGACTGTGTTTCTATTTCTAACCGCAAGGTGTCTCTTACACCGCTAAATATCTTTGGTACTTCTACCGATAAACTTCTATGGGAAAATTTCATCCGCACAATCTAATACTTGATTGATTTTGTCGGATGAATGGGATTTTAATGAGTAAGTGTTGTGAATTTTACCTTGAGGTAAAATATGAAGCACTTATTATTACTACTGCTGCTTGCAGCAATGTTTGTTTCTTGCTCTTCGATAAACGTACAAAGTGGGAAGTATGTTTTATTAACAAAAGGTGAGAATCTAAAAACTGTCGCCAAGAAATATGACTCTACTGTTTGGAAACTGCGGGAGATGAATCAAGGGCGCACTTTTTCTGCTGGAAAATGGGTCAAGGTTCCGCTTAAGCGGGGAATCTTGGGTAGTGGTGGAAGATCTCCTGCGAGCTATTCTCCTGGAATTTACGATAAATTCTTTTCTACTGAAGGCTTTGCTTGGCCTGTACCTAAAAGCCAGAGGATTAGTTCTGATTATGGTCGAAGGTGGGGACGAAATCATAATGGCATCGATATTCCAGCACCTAGTGGAACAGAGTTTGTCGCTGCTAATGATGGTGTTGTGGTGTACTCGGGGAGCGGATACTCTGGATTTGGTAATCTTATAATTGTTGCACATCGCAGTGGAAACTTTACTATCTATGGGCATAATCGTAAAAATCTTGTTGATAAGGGGCAGTATGTCAGAAAAGGGCAAACTATCGGCCTAGTAGGTAATACTGGTAGATCTACTGGACCGCACCTGCATTTTGAGGTTCGCAAAAATGGCACTCCAATGAATCCAAATCGTTTTGTCGCAAGAAAGTAGTTAGCACTTTGCTTCGGCCTTGCTATGATTTCCTTACTTGTATGATATTTAAAGGAATGAAGAATGTTTGAGAATGAAGTTTTTAAGTGTAATGAAGTATATGATTTTTTTCCACCCCTAGGTGAGGTTAAAGGAATACTATCTATTCCTCATGCGGGAGAAGTTATTCCTGATGAATTTTTGAGCTACCTTACCGACGATGCCAGAGCGATGATGGAAGACGTGGATTACCGTGTTCATCAGCTTGTGGATATTGAGAGAATAACTAATGCTGGAATTGCAGTTATCGTTGCTAACGTACATCGCTATTGCGTTGACTTAAATCGAGCTCCTGAAGCTGCAGTACTTAATTGGAAGGAAAATTCAAAAGGAATTCCTATTGTTATCAGTGGGCCAACAAGCGCAACTTCTAGAAAGCTTGTTGAGAAGTATCACTCAAGCTACTACAATTGTCTTAAAGAAGTGGTTGAAGTCGTTTTCGAAAATATCAATCGGACTGTGCCTTTTATTGACCTCCATAGCATGCCATCTAGGCCGACAGAGTATCATTTAAAGTTAAATCCTGACCAAAAGGTCGATCGCGCAGATTTTTGTGTATCAAACCTTAAGGATAATAGCTCGTGCACATCGGCCTATATTGACTTTGTAATCGATAAGCTTAAGGTGTCTGGCTATAATCCAGTTATTAATGAACCATACTTTGGCGGATTTGTGACAAAGTATATTAATCAGTTTGATACTAATAATATTCAGATAGAGATTAATAGAAGAATCTATATGGATGAAGAAGAAAAAGTTCTCACGGCAAAAAAAGTGGAAATCCTTCTTCCGATTTTAACTGATACTGTTATTAAAACGATTACAAGTTTCTAATAAAAAGGCCTCGGATTGATCGTGCCTTAAAGCGGTACAGATCATTGTGGGGCCTTTTCTTTATTCGCCGAAACGCTCTAGTAGCTTTAGATACATTATTGCAGTATTTCTGGCATCAGCGAGTGCTGTATGCTCAACTTCTCCCATTCCAAGTTCTTTCATTAAACCCGAACCAGAGTAGGCCGCTTCTGGAAGTAAATTCATATCTACAAGGGTATTTGCTGTCGATGAAAGGTCGAGCACTCTGTGATGAAAGTGCTTGCGCAAAAATTCCCAACTTAAATCTCTTGTCATAAAGGGGAGGTCAATTGCATTCATCGATTTCCCAAAGAGAATGATCTTATCTTTAGTATTCGAAAAGTAATTTTTAAGCTCTGGACTTGTAAGGTAACTTTCAAGCTCGCGCTTAAAGTTTCTCATAGTAAGTCCCTCTTTGTGGGCCTTCTTGATTAGTCCCTCATTGTGATCAACAACCCATTTATCAAGGTTTGGGCGAAGTTCTTCGAAGGATGGGCATTGTATGAAATAGTTGCGCGCCAGGGAATCTTCTATTGTTCTTGTTTCTGTATCAAAAGGAACCATTCCGAACTCGATAATATAATCGTGTTCTCTGAGTCCTGTCGCTTCTAAGTCAATTGATAAGTATTTCATATAACATCCGAGTATTTGTTTACCTTTTGATTTTATAGCAATAGGCGACAATTATAAACAACTATTTACATAAGAGTTGGTTTTCTCCCCTTAGATCAAGGATAGGAGTGGTATTGTTGTTCTCATTTTTGAACAGACCCATAAAGACATTACCAATGGGGTAGTGGTGATAAATTGGAGTTCTTCTTTTTGAGAGCTTTTCCACCTGCTCATCACTTACGAGGTTTGATTCAACTATAGCTCGATAGGGGTTTAGAAATAAAAGAGTGCGACCCATTTCCATTGACTCTTGTAGTGCTTCTTTAGAAAAAGTTATATTAGAGCGCAATAGAAGGTCGTAGAGTATTTGTGCTGGGTCTCTATTTTGGGTAGAGATCATATCAATTACATCTGACTCCATATTCATATGACAAATAGCAGACCGAAGGCCTTTATTGGAGTTTCCTCCAATCAGTGGGGCGACACTTAAGGGGAATAGATTACTCACATCTTGAGATGCAGATGCGATAAAGAGATTCTCTCCCTGTGAAAGCATAAATGGAACTGAACTAACGACTGTTGGTGTTTTGAGGAACACGTTGTGCTTATAGAGATTTAAATCATAATTGCAGCTGACTTTTGCATGGTACTTTTTAATTTTTAGTGGAAAAAGAGTGAGATCAGTGTGGTAATTAGTATCAAGATCTTTTTTTCTTTTCAGTAACTTCACTATCTTTATGAAGTGAGGCCTCTTTATCGTTTCATTACTTCTTAGGCCCTGTTTTCCTCTGAAGTAGAAGGGACGGAGTTGATCATAGGACTTAAGTTCTTTCTTATTTTCACTAATGAACTCTTGGAGTTCTGGCACAACAATAATTCCTTTCGGAAAATGATGGTCAAGTATTTTGGCGAGACCCTTAAGCGATCGCTTTGAAGAGCTATCTAGCAACATCTTATTGATACCATATAGAAATGGGTAATTTTCAATATCATCTGATATCTCGGATTCTGACTGGTAATCTCTATAGTTGAAGGTCGATCCCTTTCGAAGTCCATATGTAAATCGCGAAGTTGGTGATGCCATATCTGGCCTAACAACCATTTGGATCAAAGACCACATTGCAGCTTTTTCGACAAAGCTTGTGTGTATTTTCTTTTCTTCAAGCGTGCTGAGAAACTTATAGAATTGTGTGTTTGTATGGGCCGAGTGCCCAGCAATAGAAAATGTTGAATTCGTTGTATTACAAGAAACAGATTTCTTATACTGTTTGGTGTTTGTTATCTTTCCAGATTTATCATCATTAACAATTGTATCAATAATACTGCAGCTCCCAAAGATCATTGATATGAGCAGTATGTTAATCTTGAATATAATAGATGCCTTCAATTTCTTCATTTGTATCTATACCCACGGAGTAGTCTTTTTCTAGGTTTAGGACGAGATTAGGGCGAAGCGCTCTTACTGTAGCAATGACCCACATGCCATAATTATCTTTCTCTGTATTAATACTTAAAAGCTCAAGACCATCGTTTAAGAGATTGAACAATACTCGATCAAATTCCTTTTCTCTGTACCCCTTTGCTCGCTTTGGTGGTGAGGGTATGTAGTAAGTGAATGTTTGAACCTTGAACTTTTCAGGGAAAAAGATTCTGATAAATCTGAATAGTAGTCTGCTCATGGCGCCAATCTCGTGTTATCGGTTGGTTATCATAAATGGTAGCTAGTTTGTCGTCGCTTAGTCAAACTATGACGAAGGAGAAAGGCAAACATTACCCTCACTTTTTTTTAGTGTAATAAAAATAAAAGTTGGATATAATAATATTTGTAAAGAACAGGATGTTTTTTACGTATGAGCAGGATGCTTAAAGAAGGGGACAATTGCAGGGTCCCCTTTTTTTTTTCTTTTTTTGACTTTAATTCACCCTACATTCTTCCGATCAGTTTTTAGCTAGCATTGCTAGTGTACTTATTCATTTATCGATATGGTAAACGGAGGAAAAATGGAAGTTAAGATCTCCTATCGGCAGCTAGAGTCACAACCGCAAATTGAAGAGAGAATTTCAAGTAAGGCGAGTAAGCTGAAAAAATTTTTTAACGGTAAAATGCACGTCAATTGGACCTGTTCAAAAGATGGAGATATGCACCATTCTGATGCCACAGTAAGAGGCGATCACTTTGAGGTACATGCTACATGTAGTGATAGTAATCTTTTTAAAAGTGTTGATGAAGTCGCTGATAGGCTTGAAAAACAAATTCAGCGAAAAAACGAGCAAATCAAAGAAAAACTTCATACTAAATAGAAAGGTCCTTAAGGCCTTTTTACTTAGTTATGTGTTGTTTTAAATAATTGATGAAGCTGTGTCCATGATTCTCAAGCATTTTTGGGAACATTGATATTTCTGTCATGCCGGGAAAGGTATTAACCTCATTGAGATATATTTCTCCTTCACTCGTCAGAAAAAAGTCGATACGAGCTAAGTGTCTTAGCTTCATTGCGACAAATGCTTTTTTTGCAATTTTCATCATAGTGCTTACTTGGGTATCAGTTAAATCTTTGGCCTCTATGTGAGTTACGGAGTTGCTGCCATTGCTGTACTTCTCTTCATAAGAGTAGAACTCATTTTCTGGTGTTATTATTTCGCCAGGCCTTGTAACCACAATCTTTCCATCATATTCGTATACTGCAATTTCAAGTTCTCGCGCCTTAAGTGCTTTCTCTATAAGAACATGTTGAGAATAGTTAAAGGCCTCAATTACACTCATCTCTAAATTGCTCTCATCTGTAACCCAGTAACAGCCAACTGATGATCCTTGAGACGCTGCCTTTATAAAGACCTCTCCATATTTACGAAAAAAGGTGCGCGCTTTTTCTAGTTCATTAAGATTAGACGACGAGAGAAAGATACTTGGAGTATTAGGGATTTGAAGAGTATCAAACCAAAGCTTTGAGGTTACTTTGTTAAAACAATTTTGAGATGCCTCTTTATCACAACCAAAGTATGGAATTCGCGAAAGTTCAAAAACACTTTGTATATCACCAGTCTCTCCTGGGAAACCGTGAAGGCAGGGGATTGCGTAATCAATCTTTATTCGCTTTCCTGATTTTTCAAATATTAATTCACCCGTGAAGCTTAGATGGCACTCTTCACCATCTTCCGCTATGTAGCCATTGTCTTTTGTAAGTTCAATGGCATATGTTTTTATCCCCTCTATTGATTTGAGGTTTTTCCGGATAAACTTTGATGAGACTTTTGAAATTTCATGCTCTGTAGAGCCCCCCCCAAAAAGGAGGAGAACTGATTTCTCTGCCATTATTTTCTCTCTTATCTAAGACCTTTTGGAAGCTTCTCTGCATTAAGCTCTAGGAACATCGCTTTAAGTTCAACAAGTGAAACTTGTTTCCCATATTTAGCACCGTAGGCGCGAAGGTTAACTGCATCCTCTTCGATTTCCTTATCTCCAACTGCAATCATAAATGGGATTTTAGCTTTTTGAATTTGTCTTGTCTTAAAGCCCATTGATTCATTGCGATCGTCAATACGAACTCTAAATCCCATGGCCTCAAATTCATTCTGAATCTTTTTGCAGTGCTCAAGATGAAGCTCAGACTTAATCGGAACAATAACTGCCTGCTCTGGTGCAATCCAGAATGGGTAAGCTCCAGCAACGTGTTCAAGGAGTATTCCAAAGAATCTCTCTATTGATCCAAGAATTGCTCTATGGATTACAACTGGTCGTACTTCATCTCCGCTTTCCTCTGTGTACTTAAGGTCAAAGCGCTCAGGTAATTGGAAGTCAAGTTGAATCGTTGTTAGTTGATGAGATCTCTTAAGGGCATCGAATACTTTGATATCAATTTTTGGACCGTAAAATGCGCCATCTCCCTCATCAATTTCATATGGTCTTCCTGAAGCATCAAGTGCTGCTTTTAGGTCTCCCTCTGCCTTGTCCCAAGTTGCATCATCTCCACAGCGTTTTTCAGGACGTGTTGATAGGTTAACTTGTACATCAGTGAAATTGAAATGCTCATACACCATAAAGGCAATGTCCATGAGCTCTCTAATTTCCTGCTGTACTTGGTCCATTGTTACGAAGATATGGGCGTCATCTTGAACGAATGTTCTAACACGTGTAAGTCCAGAAACAGAACCAGACTTTTCATAGCGGTGAATTCTACCAAAGTCAGCGTAACGAAGTGGAAGCTCTCGGTAGCTGTGCTTAAAGTGCTTAAACATCATCATTGCCATTGGGCAGTTCATTGGTTTTACCGCAAACTCTCGCTTATCAATATTAGTGAAGAACATGTTCTCTTTATAATGATCGTAGTGGCCTGAAGTATGCCACAGCGCAGAGTCTGCAATTTGTGGAGTAATTACTTCATCATATTTGGCGCGCTTTAAAATTCTTCTCATGAATTCGATTAATTCATTATAAACAAAAGCTCCCTTTGGCATAAAAAATGGTGATGCTGGCGCCGATGGATCCATTACAAAAAGTTCTAGTTCTTTACCAAGCTTTCTATGGTCGCGTTTTTTAGCCTCTTCAAGAAAAGTAAGATATTCCTTGAGCTGCTTTTTATCGTTAAAGCAGGTTGCATATATTCGCTGAAGCATCTGACGATCACTATCTCCGCGCCAGTAGGCACCTGCAGTGTGCATAACCTTTACAAATCTTGGAAGTTCGCCAGTATTTTCAACATGTGGTCCTCGACAAAGATCAATGAAGTCGCCTTGCTCGTAGCAAGAGATTTCTTCTCCTTCTGGGAGTTCCTTAATTAGCTCAACCTTAAGGTCTTGGTTTTTACCTGAAAATAGGCTCAATGCTTCTTCTCGGGATACAACACGTCTTATTAAAGGTGTTTGGGCCTTAATTAGTTCAAGCATTTTTACTTCAATCTTTTTTAGATCATCTTCAGTGAGGCGGTATTCCATCTCAATATCGTAGTAAAACCCATTCTCAATAGTTGGTCCAATTCCAAATTGTATTTGTTCATTTGGGAAGAGTTGCTGAATTGACTGTGCCATCAGGTGCGCCATAGAATGTCGCACGGTGCTAATATCGTATTTGGCCATCATTTTTCTCCAATTTTAACCTATTTTTAATAGCTTAAAATCTAGCAAGGGAGTGATTCAATGTCCATAACCTTTATATCCGAAATAATAGAGTCTTATTTTATACTTTTAGGCAGATACTATCATTTTCGACTGTAGATTTTACAGATGTAAGAAATAATGTAAGAAACTTTGACTGGTAGCGTATATTTTGGTAAAAGTTAGGCACTTTTCAGTGAAACCCACCTTAATTAGACGCAGAGGGGCAGTTTTTATGACTATAGAAAATCGCGAGATTCTCATCGGGGCCCAGGCTCCTTTCATTTTAAAATCACAAGATTTAGAGTTTGACTCTAGCATCGATCGCAGCAAGATTGCTCGCAGCTTCTATGATCTCGGAAAGGTCTATTACGATAAGGCGGCACTTGGCAAGGCACATATGAATTTTGAGAAGGCATTAGGCCATCTTGAGTACCCTCGCGATGTCTTTTTAGGCTTAAAAACCTATGGCTTTTTAATTCGTATTGCATCAGAGCTTTTACTTGATGAAAAGGCGAGTGAGTATGTTTCTAAAGCAGAATCTCTCACAGAATCCTTCGCTTCTGTATTGGGTAGTCTAAATGCTGAATGCTTCTATAATATTGGTGCTATTTGTAATTATAAAGGTGATTTTGCTAGTGCGAAAAAGAATTATCTTTTGGCGTGTAAGTTTGCAAAAGAAGAAAATGAACCTGAGCTTTTGGCAAAATGCCTTCTATCTGTTTCGCGTGTGTCTCTATCTCTGAATGAGCTGCCAGATTGCCAGGAGCATCTCACCCAGCTAGGGCAGCTTCTCACTATTATTGAAAAGGATTACATTAGTGGATCGATGAACTTCTTTTTAGGAAGATTGAATCTTACGCTGGGAAAAAATGATCTAGCGATTAAGTACTTTGATAAGGCAAATGATCGAATGAGAATTAAGAAGAGTTGGAACATGCACGGGCAGATCCTTCTTAATAAAGGGCGTGCCTACAAAAATCTTGGAGAGTTTTCAAAGGCCTTAATGTTCTTTGAACTTTCAGATAGTGTTGTTGACTCATCTGAGTTTAAGCGACTTTCTGCTATTGTTCGCAATGAGATCGATGACGTTAATGATTCAAGTGTGGACCTCTATCTCGACCGAATCAATCGCAAGATTAAAGAGAAAGACCTTGGGATTATTGATTTTAAGCACCGTTTTGTTCTATTGGAAATATTATTTCTTTTAGCAACAAATATAGAAAGTTGCTTTGATAAGGAACGGCTTGCAAAGGCAATATGGAAGGATGAGTATAATCCTCTTATTCACGACAAGCTTATTTATACCAGTATCAGTCGCCTGAGACGTCTAATTGAGCCAAAAACAACAAAGTCTAAAAGGAAATATATTATTCGTGGAAAAGATGGCTATACATTTAATCCCCATGTTAGAATTAGATTCCACAGTGAAACTTCGGCAGAGAGAGACACCTCTATCGCAAATATCGATATGAGTTCTCCAGTATAGTTTGGAACAAAAATGATAAATGTTTTAAATACCTGCAAGACCCTATTCATGGGTCTTGCTTTTTTTTGGAGCGCAGCTTTTGCTGAGCAGGTTATTCACTCCGATAAGGCCATTTTTACAGTCGAAAAAAGGGCCTTCCTTAAGTCTGATGTTGTTCGCTACGTTTCCTCCTTAAAGCGTTTGAACTGTATCTATAGCGACTCTCTACTTGCAATGGCAGCAGGACTTGATACAGGTATGCTTAAGAAGCTATATCAAGGCACGCTTTCTCCAGTTGAGGTTGAGGGACTGATAAAAGTCGTAAAAATCACTAAATTTGCAGACTCCCAGGTCTCCATCGACTTTGATGAGCTATGGAAGGGGTTCGGATCGCAACGCTGCTTAAAGAATGGGCCAAAGGGCTGGAGTTCAGACCTGAAGCAAATGTTTCTGTCTGAGGTCTTTTTACAGGAGCGTTTTAAGAAGAAAGTACGTGAACAAGGTAGTGCTGGTATCATTCTTTTTGGAAAGTCAGTATCAAAAAAATATATTCATCATGCCTTTAATTAGAACGTATTCATTAACTCAATTTGAACGATCCCTAAGAGATGAAATTATGTCTCTTGATCAATCTTTTTTTCCACACCCCTGGAGCACAGCTTCTTGGAATGGGGTTGGAGAGCTAGATAACGAGTATGTTCTCACGATAAGAGAATCCGATGGTAAAATTGATGCTTTTGCCCTTTACCTTCTTAATCCTTTAGAAAATTTGGCCCATCTGCTGAAGCTTTTGGTGATCCCGGAAATGAGAGGTGCTGGGCTTGGCGTCAAGCTACTAGCTACGAGCTTCATTGAGTTAGATAGACGGGGTTTCATTAAAAAATATTTAGAGGTGGCGGTTTCTAACCATTGTGCAATTGAAACTTATAAAAAAGCTGGCATGTGCGAGATAAATAGAATCAAAAAGTTTTATTCCAGTGGCGAGGATGCTGTTGTTATGATGAGTTCTAACTAACCACTTATTTTTACGATAATGATGTTGCATTAGTGCAACAGCTTTGCTATTTTAGATTTGTTCTACATTTCAATAGACAAAATATAGGGCGGTTTTTCTTCAAAATCCGCCCTTTTTTTTTATAAAGGGTACAAAAGTAGTGGATTTAAATAGAGAAAGAGCAGGGATTGAGCAAAAGTTTTATGAGCTTTGTTTGACAACTGTAGCAGCAGAGGGCCTATCTCTCTACGCCATGGAATACATTGCTGGAAGTTCAACCCTTAGAATCTATATCTACAACCCAGAGACCAATACAGCTATTTTGGAAGAGTGTGCAAGAGTTGATCGTGCATTTACTCCTCTTGCAGAAGAGCTTGAGTGGATGCCTGAAAAGTTGATGCTAGAGGTATCGTCTCCAGGGATTTATCGCGACCTATCATCTATAGAGCATTTTGAAAGCGCTGTTGGTGAGATTATCAAATTATCTTTCATGAATAAATTAGAACTCAGTGATTACCCCGAAATGCCAAAAGCATTAAAGGGAAATCGCAAAGTTATTGCCACTTTGAAGTCGATCAGCAAAGATGCAGTCGTTCTTCACGTCGATGGATTCGAAATGGAAGTGGCATTTGAAAACATAAAAAAAGCAAACTTAGAACCAAATATTTAGTAGAAACAATTATTAGATGAGGATTGATCATGAATTTCTCAGAGCTTGGAAGAATTATTGATGCTGTTAGTAAAGAAAAAGGCGTTGAGCGACAAATTGTCGTAAAGGCCATCGAACAAGCATTTTTAGTAACCGCTAGAAAGAAATATGGAATACAAGGTGAGTACGAAACTCGCTACAACGAAACTGATGACTCTATTGAGATCTATCAGTATAAAAACGTTGTTGTTGATGATGGAGTTCGTGACACTATTGTCGAGATCGGACACACTGCTGCTTGTGAGCTTGACGAAGAAGTTGAGCTTGGCGACCAGCTTGGTATCCGTATTGAGAACCCACAGTTTTCAAGAGTCGACGTTCAAACAGTACGTCAGATTATCTTTCAAAAAGTGCGTGATGCAGAAAGAGAAATTCTCTTTTCAGAGTATAAGCACAAAGAAAAAGATCTTGTTACAGGTATTGCCCGCAGATATGAAAGAGGTAACATCATTGTTGACCTTGGAAAAGCTGATGCAATCCTCTCACGTAAAGAAATTATTCCTGGTGAAAATTTTAAGCCAGGTGATCGTATTCAGGCCTACCTCACTGAAGTTGTTATGACTAATAGAGGTCCTGAGATTCGTTTATCTAGAACATGTCCAATGTTCCTTGTTAAGCTATTTGAACTTGAAGTTCCTGAAATTCAAGACGGAACAATTGAGATCAAATCTGCTGCTCGTGAGCCAGGATCTAGAGCTAAAATTGCTGTTGTAAGTGTTGATAAGGACATTGATCCTGTTGGTGCTTGTGTTGGTATGAAAGGTAGCCGTGTTCAGAATGTTGTAAATGAGCTGCAAGGCGAGAAAATTGATATTGTTAAGTTTTCTGAAGATGTTGTTACATTTGCTAGAGCTGCACTTGCACCTAGTGAGATCACGAATATTATGCATGATGTAGAAGGTCGCATGATGGATGTTGTTGTTGAGGAAGATCAGCTTTCTCTCGCAATCGGACGTCGTGGACAAAATGTTCGCCTAGCGGCCATGCTAACAGGACATAGAGTAAATATTATCTCTAAGAGTAAGCTTCAAGAAAAAATCGAGAAATCTGCAGAAAATCTTCTTCAGGTTCCAAGCATTAATGATGCATGGGCACAAGTTCTCGTTCAAGAAGGAGTTATGGGAATTGGCGACTTAAGCGCTATGGAAGCATCAGAGCTTATTGAAGTTCTAGGAATTTCTGAAGAGCAGGCAGCGACAATTCTTACAGATACACTGAGTACAATTGAGAATGGAAATGCAGAGTTCCAGTCTGATGATGAAGAAGATCTAATTTCTGCTTCAGCTGTTCCACAGTATCGTGGAATGATTGAAAAGCCTGAGGCCGATTTTGCTGAAGGTGAAGATAAGTTCTCTGATGCAGAAAGAAGACTGAGAGAAGAACTCGCAGCTTTTAAATTGAAGTAGTTTTAGAATACGATTGGTAACAAATGTTACTTGGGAGTAGGTGCATGCCTAAAAAAATAATTGATATAGCGAAAGAAGTTGGAATTGGTCCTTACGATCTCGTTGAAGAGCTAAAGATAAAAGGTTTTGATGTACGAAACCCAATGACTGAGCTTTCCGATGAGGATACAGCTAAGATCATAGCGGAACATAGTGCAACAGAGGATACGCCTAAGAAAAAGGCCGTTATTCGTAAAAAAGCAACGAAGAAAAAAGTTGTAAAAAAAGTTGTCGCTGCTGAAAGTGAAGAGACACCATCTGAAGATGTAGATAAGAAATCATCTACTGTAAGGCGGAAGAAGGTTATTAGAAGAAAAACTTCTGATGATACTACTGAAACTTTAGACGCTGCTCCTGAAGAAACTAATGAAGTTGTGGCCTCTGGCAACACTACGATTGCTACTCCAAAAGTAGTAGGAGAAGTTCGAACCTCAGGTCTTCAAATAGTATCGCATGCTCCAAAGCCTGAAGTTGTAGAGACTCCCGCAGTTAAAGAAGTTGTTGAAAAAGCTGTTGAGCCTGTTAAAGAAGAAAGACCTCGCTTTGGTCTTCGCGTGGTAAAGGAAGCTGACCCAGCTGAAGTTGCAGCGAAAAAGAAGAAGGAAGCTGAGAAATCTGAAAAGCCTAGTCGCCCTGCTGCTCCAGGAACGAGCACTACTGCAGCGACTTCAACTGCAACTTCGACTGATGATACTCGTAAGAAAATTGGAGGCCTTGCCTCAATGATGTCTGGGAAGAAGCAAGTAAGTAAAGCTGCTGTAATATCTCAGACAAGATCAGATCAAGAACTTAAGTCATATGCTGCTTTAAGTTCACTTGGTCGCCCAATTTATACTCAAGTTAAGAGAAAGAAGCTTTATTCTGGTCCTAGCAAATCTACTTCGCTGACTGAAATAAAAGAGTCTAAGCGTTATGTATCACTTCACGGTGGAGCAACACTTGGAGATCTTTCTAAGAAGCTAAATATAAAGTTTAAAGAATTAAAAGATATGATCCTCAAAATCAATCTTTTAGGTAAAGTTGACGACTTTGTAGGTCTAGGACTTGCCGCAGAAATCTCAGCTCTTTATGGATATAGAGTTGAAGATATTTCTTTTAAGGAAGATGAAGTTATCGGTAAGGTCGAACTTTCTGATGATCAAAAAAGTGGCCTTCCAGTTCGTAACCCAATTATCACAATTATGGGCCATGTTGACCATGGTAAGACAACTCTTCTTGACTATATTCGTAAAGCGAAAGTAGCTTCAGGAGAGGCCGGTGGAATTACACAGCACATTGGGGCTTATTCCGTAGAAGTTAATGGAAAAACTATTTCATTCCTCGATACTCCCGGACACGCTGCGTTTGCTTCTATGAGACAACGTGGAGCAGATATAACAGACATTGTTGTACTTGTTGTTGCTGCTGATGATGGTGTTATGCCTCAGACACGTGAGTCCATCAAATTCTGTCAAAATGCTGGGAAGCCTGTCATTGTTGCAGTAAATAAAATGGATAAAGAGGGCGCAAACCCAGACCATATTAAGTCAGAACTTGCAAACTACGGAATAACTCCTGAGGATTGGGGTGGTGATACACAGTTTGTTCATATCTCTGCTCTTCTTGGTGATGGTGTAGATACACTTCTTGAGGGAATTGCACTGCAAGCTGAAATGATGGAACTTAGGGCCGATCCGAAAGGACAAGGCGAGGGTGTTGTTATTGAATCTAGAATTGAGCAGGGACGTGGTCCTGTTGCGACTGTTTTACTTCAAACAGGAACACTTAAAAAAGGTGAAAGCATTGTTGTTGGTGAGACTTATGGTAGGGCCCGTAATATAACAAATGATCGTGGTGAATCAATAGCATCTGTTGGACCTTCAACTCCGGTTCAAATTATTGGACTAGCACAAGCTCCATCTCCTGGCGATATACTGAACGTAGTTAAGAATGAGCGTGAAGCGAAGAAAATTGCAGCGAACCGTGAATTCGAGAGAAAAGATCTTCTTGCAGTACCTGCTAAGAAGAAAGTTACTCTTGAAGACTTCTTTGCTAGTGCTGGTGAAGTTGGCAAAGAACAAAAAATACTTAATCTTATCATCCGTTCTGATGTTCAAGGATCTTTTGAAGCGATCAAGCAGGCCTTAGAGGCCATTGGTACAGATGAGGTTGCTGTAAAAGTTATCGCAGGTGGTGTTGGTGCCATTTCTGATAGTGATGTTATGATGGCAGCTTCTTCAGGTGGATTTATTATTGGATTCAATATGAGACCAATGACATCTGCGCGTAGACTTGCTGAGCAACATGGTGTTGATGTTAAAACTTACTCAATTATCTATGAAGTAATTAACGATATTACACTTGCCCTTGAGGGGATGCTTGACCCTGAATCTGTTGAAGAGTTCATTGGTCGTGCAGAAGTTCGTGATACTTTCAGCATTCCAAAAATTGGATTCATTGCTGGCTCAATCGTTATCGACGGCAAGATACAGGTTGGATGTAATATCCGTCTGCTTCGCCAAGGTAAGATTGTATTTGATGGTAAAATGTCTTCTCTCAAGCGTTTCAAAGATGACGTTAAGGAAGTTAAAAACGGATACGAATGTGGTATTGGTCTTGAAAGCTTCACTGATGTAAAAGTAAATGACATCTTCGAAGCTTACTTAATGATCGAACGCAAGCGTACTCTTGAAGAGTCTGCTCAGGCACTTTAGGAATATAGATGGCGGGGAAAAATAATTTAAAAAAGATTCAATTTGAGGGGCGAATTCTAACCGAGCTCAACTCCATTTTGCGTACTAAATTAAATAATCCTCGCCTTCAGTTTGTTTCAATTACTAAAGTGAGTCTTACTCACGATATGTCTCTGGCCATTGTTTACTGGGATTCTTTTGATTCTAGTACTCGAGGAGATACTAAAAAGGCCATTTCTACAATAGGTGGGAAGCTCCGATCTATACTGGCGCAATCTCTAAAAGTTCGTACCGTTCCTGAACTTCGTTTTGAGTATGACTCACAATATGAGGCAGAAAAAGAAGTTGAAGAAATTCTCGCAAACGAGGCGAAGCTTGGAAAGCACTCTTAAATACCGTCCCCTAGTTTTCAATATGTATAAGCCTGCTGGAGTATCATCATATGAT
>JAGLCH010000250.1 GCA_023146355.1 Bacteriovoracaceae bacterium
CAGAAACCCCACTCCCGATACTAGGTGGAGTCAACCTATCCATTAACAATCAATACAATCTTGTGGCAGGAAATGAAGAGATGGTAGTCGCCACTAGAAATGAAGGTACAGGACCTGAGGACTGGACTCTCTCATCGTTTAATATTACTGCAGAAACAGTTAATACGACTCCTATTCAACTAGAAACAAGTGTCTTTACTTCAAATAAAATAAATGAGGTACAACTTGAAGTTGTTGATGATGTTATTTACGCTGCCGGAATTAACACTGGATTTAATGCAAATGGAAATCAAAATACTGTTGCAATGTTCAGCGCGGACGAAGATAATTTTCTTAACTCAAACTTAGTGACTTCCATTCTGACTCAAAACTCCATCGCAGCAACAGTGGTAACTTCTGAAACATCAAATCTTAGAAGTATAAAACTTAAAAAAAGAACAAACCCAAGAGCAGGTCACTCAGATCTTGTAATTGTCGCTCAGAGTAACCTCAATAACTTTCACCTGTTAGATATGGACCTTACTGGACCAACATGGACTTTTAAGACTACAGGAACGAGCTACCTATTAAATGATTTCAGTTATCCCTCAACAAATACAGCTTTCTACATCACAGATATCTTTGATAATCTCACAGCTGGCAGCGATGGATCAGTAGCTGGGGAAGCAACGAAGGACTTCCTGGGACTGATTTTTGAATCGGGGGGAACGGACACTGAAATAATTCAGGTTAATACGGTTCGTGAGGCAATAAGTATCACCTCAGAGAGTGCCAATGGCTGGCATCCTGGATTTTTAAAAGTGGAGTAAATCACCAGAGGAAAGCTCCCATTCAAAAACAGTGGAACTTTCTTTTTGTTCTGTGGACTCATCTATAAATCTGGCCACCTTCATTTTGTGTAGAATTTTATGAATTGTATATTCAGCAAATGGAGTCATCAGCTTGTTCTGGTAAGACTTTGAGTAGACCTTAGGATTAGGTAGAAGCATTGCCAGAAACGCTCCCTGACGAGGCGAGAGATTGGCAGGATGGACCTTAAAATAGTGCTTACTAGCAATACCAATTCCATATATGCCATCCCCATATTCAATAATATTGAGATAAGTTTCAAGAACCTTTTCTTTAGTTAAAGTTGCATCAAGGTAAAGAGTGATAAGCGCTTCTTTTACCTTGCGGATATAAGAGCGATCACTGGACAAAAAGAGATTTTTTACAAGTTGCTGTGAAATAGTACTGGCCCCTCGCAAGGGCCGATTATGAACAAGATGTTCATAAATCGCCGTCCACAGTTGTGTCAGATCAATTCCACTATGATCAAAGAAGCTCCAATCCTCATTAATTTGAATCCCTTGCCAAGCGCTATCAGACATCAAGGAAAGATTAACCCAATTTTCAGGTCTACTCTGAACAATAGAATACTTAGGTCTTCCGTCGACTAGAGTAAAAGACACATGACCTTTTTTAAGTTTGTGGATGTCGCTGAACGGGATCAATTTGTAGCTTGTAATAGCTCCACCAACTAAAGAAAAAAAGAGCACAACAATAAAGATCCGAATAAACTTTATCACTTATGAATCCCTCCCCTTAACCTTGACAGAGCAATTTACCTTGAGAGCAGGAGCGGTAAATTTATTCATGGGCTTCACCCTAATTTGAAGAGTTGTTTTTCCCAAGAAAATCTCAAAAGAGCTTATACCTGATTTTAACTCTCCAAGCTGCACATCTACGTTATCAAATCTCTTTGAGGTGTATAGGTCAACAGAGTCGAAATTGTATTTTGAAACTTCATTGTTTACTTTTGAGTCGCGATGAAAACAAGTAACTTGCACCATATCAGACCGACCAAGGCCGACGAGAGGTAATAAGCATCGCTTAAAAAGCTTTTTATCTTCACTAAAAAGAGATTCGAGGTCGTGGTACAAAGCTTCAATGGTATCGTGATAAAAGACTTGTAGGATCATATTAAGATCCTTAGGCAATTGCCCTGGAAGTTCCGAAAGTAATTGATCAGTCCACTGGTGATCAAATCGATCGCGCCAATCAAGCCCTACTGAGTCGTACATATTATGACCCACTCGATTAAAAGAGGCCTCTACAGTCTTTGATAAATTTTCTTGAAGTAGGTTAACGGATGGAAAAGCAGAGAAATACTTTGAAAGAAAAGTTTTAATGCCACCGCTTTTTGTATTAACGTAGGCATTGGCCTTGCACAGTTTTACACTCACAGGAAAGAGTTTATCTCCAACGACATAGGCGACATCCGCCTCATCGAGCTCTTTATTTCCAGAACCCGATGCCATCTTTCCGACTACAAAAACCTGATCAATCTTTTTTGGGAGTTCACCCACCAATCCAGAGAAAGTACATTGGGCCAGTTTTGGAAGTTTTTTAACGAGCTCAAGATCATGCTTTCTAAGCCATGACTCATAGTAGGAAAACTGCTCTCGAACTTTACCTGAAAAAGATTTAACAAAGGATGATTCCACCCCATAGTGGCGGGCCATCTGGACTGCCACTAAATATTCAAAAAGGTTCCCCTTAAACTCATTAATCAGAGCTTCGTTCTGCGCACATGTTTCAAATGAGGTCAGATCGGGGCGTAGCAATTTACATTTCCCAGTAAGACTCTTCCAGAGAATCTTCTCTCTCAGGAAGTCCTCGCATTAGACGAGGTGAGTTCTGCTTAAGAACCTCGTAGCTCACACGGTTTGCATACTTGGCAATCTGGTGGAGCGATGAATATGTTAAAAACTTTGACTGATGCTTTGGTGATTTTGGTGCAACAGCACGATGAAAAGTATTCGACGCCATATCATGTAGTAAAGCTGATAGGGCAGCATCCCCTGCACCATTCGTATTTTTAATTTTAATCCCAGGTCCACCCATATAAGGATTAATGTGGGAGTAAATCTTAATAGGATTCTCACACTCGCTCTGCTTCATGCCACGACTGTATTCAAATTTATTGTACTCACTAATAGATTTACTGTGGATGGTGTCTTTTGTTGCTCTTGCTTGAGATTGATCAGTGTGAGCAGCAACATAAAGTCCCTCCGCCCCAACAGTTAGGAGAATCATATCGGCAATATCTAATGCAGATTCACACGCGAGAAGTGGGTCACTTGCTCCAACCAGTGCTTCTGCTTCTTGGTCATTCATTGCAAGAACAGAAACATAGTCACTTATAAATTTGATGAAAAAATCTTTCTTTTCATCAATAAGGAAACTTGTTCCAAGAGATAGAATCACAGGAACATTGGCCTCTTTTGCTAGCTTTACTGCTTTCATAGTTGAAGCGAAAATAGGTGCACTCTCGTCTCGAAGAAGAAAAGCTGTAATTAAAAGTGCGCCTGAACCCTTAATCGTATCAGGATCAATATAATCTTCACTTAGCTCATCCATAATCCCACGGCCAATAGCAAAGCTTCGCTCATAGTCTGGAGTTATAAAACAGATACATCGTGCCATCTTACCATCGCGCGGCTGTAGCCTTGTAAAGTCAACATGAGAACAAGTATTACACACATATTTAAAAGCGTAGTCGCCAATAGACATACTCTGGCAGATTGTTCCCAGCATTACCGACACATCATCCGAAAGGATTGAGTAATTATGCAGGGTATTTCCAATAGCACCACCAGGATACTGTCCTACAATTTTTCCCTCAGTGCTCAGCTCACTGTAGATCTCTTCGATCTGCTCATCTGAAAGGACTATTGATTGCCCTTTTTTTATGCCAAATCGCTCCAAAAATGCAGACTCAACCTCCACCTCAATATCGACCAAAAGCTGCTCAATACCGGTGATATAGATATCCTTACGGTCCAGGAATGTCTGATCCATAGACACACGCTTTTTGCCACCGACGGGAAAATAATGTTTATTCTTTCTCTTACCTGGAAATTTCATATCGCTACCTCTAAAAGATTAATGACCTATATTGCTTTATCAGAGCAAAAAACTCAATCAGGACTTTACCAAACTGAAAAAAATACAGATAATATAGCTAATACGCTAATAAAACCAAGGATAATATCTGCACAGCGCAAAACAAATCTTGCTACTTATTCTATTTCTGATGTGTTTACCAGTATTTGCCTCGAGGCGGGCAGTGGTAAATGAATCCAAGACAATAATCTACGCAGACGAGGATTTGCGCGCCGCCATTGGAACTCTTTCCCAAGGGACGATCCTTAAAATTGGCGAAAAACTCAGAAAAAGAGGCACCGTAGCTTACTCTACTTTCAAAAATCGTATTGTCTATATAAAGGTAGCTGACCTCGGCATAGAAGGTGTCGAAGGTGAATTTACCCTCAACAATGGCAGATTTAAATTAAAGGCAATTAAAGATCGAAAAAAAGAAGGTTTGCCATCAGTAGGCCAGGTGGGTCTCCGAGTGGCACAATCGATACCAGGAAGCGACTGGTCAAAGCTTGCCACAGATATGAATACGAAGAACTCACCTTTTATAGGTCTTGGAATTCAAGCAGAATATAATTACTTACAGAAAAACTTCACTTTTTATCTTGGGTACGAGTACACAAAAAATACAGATTCTCAGTTGTCTATCTCGATGCATACTTTAGACTTTGGAGTCTCATATGCAATCATTTATAGTGATTTTTACTCATGGGATATTCTTGCGGGGCCAGTAGTCTCCCCTGGGATAACAATTGCAACAGAAAATAACCAGTACCACACAGATGGCGCAGGTTATGGCCATAAAGTAGGAACATCACTTAAATTATTTCGTGGATGGAAGTGGGGAATTACAGTTGGTGCCTACTACCGAAAACAGAAGATTACGGGACATGATAAAATTCAACTTCCAGGCCCCTATTACAATCCAACTTCGCTAGACTCACTCTCAGAATTACAAACAATGATCTCGATCAATAGAAAGATTAATCTGTAAGGTAGTCTTCTTCTATTTTTACTTCTTTAAAATCTTCGGACTTATCTTGATCCTTAGCTTTTTGTAGATAGTAGTCTCTACGCGCGTTATCGGACTCAAAGTTATCAGCATCATATCGAACTTTCTTTTGCCTCTCTTCCTCAATTTCCTTATCTAATGCCTCTGAGTGGAGTCTCTTCATTTTTTCATCAAACGTTTCATTTCTTTTCTCTATTAGCTGTGAAAAGTTGCTACCGTATTTCTCATAGGCATAGCGATAAAGTATTTCAAGTGGAATAGAGTTATCCTTTCCCCTCTCTAAGAAATGTATTAGCTCTTTCAGAAATTTTGTATTTTCAGGAACATGAGACCAGGCAGTATATAGATACATCATTCCGAGGTTACTAATACGCTCTTCATAATCCACTCTCTTGTATAAAGCGTATATTTCATGAGCGTTACTATCGCTATCTTCTACATATTTCAAATGCTCAAGAAGCCTTATTCGCAGTGACTCGGCCATTATTGATTTTATTTTAGAAACAATTTCAACTGTGTAAATCTCCCCTTTTTCTAAAATAAAAACTATTTCTTTTTGGAATGATTTCTCAGATTTTGGAGGAATATAAATAACCCCCATTCCGCGCCCCTCAAAGTAGCGACTCTCTTCAAAGTCCTCATTTAAAAGCTCTATTCTGAGATAGTAGATAAAAAGGGAATACACAAGATCTCTATAGGAAACACTATAAAGGTCAGTCAAATAATCAACTAGATTTCGAGACTTAAAATGCTTTCTAAGAATAAAGGTTGTTGTAAGGTCACGGGTAAAAAGATCCTTCCAAATTTGCTTATTACTCTTACCTAAAATATATTTTTTAAAGAGTGGAAGTGAAAACAATTTGTGGTCAGAAATAAAGGGAAACTGAAATTTACCATGTCGCTTTAAAATCATCGTAACGAGTTTATGGTAGTTTTGGTCGGTATAAGTAAGCCCCATTTCAAGCTTTTCAGCTGTACCTTTTGGAAGATTAAGGTGCGGTAGAACACGGATCTGAGGATGCTTTAATGGCAGAGATATCTGAACGTTTGAAAAGGGAAAAATCCCCCACAGCGATTCATCCTCGTGATAGATCCCCTCAACTCGCTCCATTTTAAAGTTTTTTTCACCATAAAGCTTAGCAGGATGGGGGCTAAGCTTTATGTATTCATTATCCATTCCCTGTTTAACCACGTAGTTATAAGCAAAATAAGGAGCAATTAGTATCCCAATAGACAAGGCCAACAGGATACCAAGGATAGAAATTATTCTAATTAAAAGTCTCATATGTACTTTTTCGGTAAGTTAACCGATATCGTTAGCAAAAAAAACTAAGCATTTTACTCCTCTAACCGATTAGTATTGTAGAGAACGTTACGGAGAAATCTATGAAATTACTTATTATCTTAACCCTTGTTTCAGTTGTATCTACCTCTTGTATGGAAGCGCGAAACAGAAGTTCAATTGTAGGAAATTCTTCCGATGGCGCAAAATATGCGAAGGAATACGATACCTCTCCAGAAGATAGAGTTGGAACTGGCCTCCCTGGATTCACCCCAACAGAAGGTGAAAATACAAGAATGGATGATGATGATACTACGACAACACTAGGAGCTCCATCAGATGCCACAGGATGCGCCACAAGAGATACAAATCACCTCGGAAAGATTACCGTATGCAAGAGCAAGACAAATGACCTTGATATCTATATACAAGTAGATACAGTCATAACATCAACTA
>JAGLCH010000251.1 GCA_023146355.1 Bacteriovoracaceae bacterium
GACACTTGTTATATTTGATTTTCCACCAATATACATCGGAAGAATAATACTTAGTGAAGAAGTGTTACCATCATTGTTGTTAAAGTAGTTATATCCAACATTTGGAACAGGTATCGTATTTCGATAAGCTACTGGCATATAGGGAGCATAGTTACTGACATCTTGATAAGTAGCGTCATCATGATCTTTTGGTGTGGTATTAAGTTCTCCCTCAATGGCGGTGGTTATTGGGATTGGCACTCTAACTTCAAAGAGACTCGCCGTACGTATAGGAGTTTCAATACACCCTCCAATTGACGGATTTTCACACAGCATATCTTGCTGGGAGAGCATGCGGCTTGTGAGGTTAAATCCTGGAAGTTCTGACTTTTCTAAAAGTGCTAATTCGTTTTGATAATTAAGGCATTTAAAGTTTGTTGGGTTGATATTGATTTTTGAATAGCTAGGCCATACATTTGTTCCATCGCTAAATTTTCTGATCCATCCTGATCCACAGCAGGTTTTTTTTGCTGTGTCGTGAATCGCCTTCCATTGGAACGACTCAGGTTTAATACCATTTGGAGCACCATTAGAAGTGATCACTTTTGGTTTTGAATAATAGGGTTCATATGGATCCGCGGGAGGTGCTTCAAATGTACCAATTGAAGTGAAGCGAGAGTATCGTCCATCGCTTCGGGGGTTACTATTTGGGAACTTTGAAACATCCAATGTCACAAGAGTCTTATCATTTACGCCAAGCATCTCTTCTGATGCTTGAGTATAGATTGTTATATCTTTACCAACTTCTCGACAACAGCGATTCTTAGAAATATCAAACTGGTTGTACCGAGCAACGCCGATATCTCCTGTAGGGCGAGTTACAATTGTTTCTTGCGCCTGTCCGCAGATTAGGCTTTCTTTCCAGAAGTTAAGCTCAGCAAGGGTATTTCCAAAATACTCTATGCCACGTCTTTGGGCCTGATCGAGGTGGAGTTTATTCGGAGAGCAATCAAAATCAGTGTGACAGACTGCTCCTGCTCGCCTAAGACAAGCATCTTTTGCAAGTGTTGGTAGCTCGATATAAAAAATAGTATCGAGTGCAGCTCCCTCTATATCACTAAAGGCGGAGTCTCCTTGATTGTTTTGAGATTCTGCTCCACACATATTTTGAGTGAGGTGGAGAGAAAAATCGGTAGAAGAGGTTGTGTAATTTTCAAAATTTATATCACTTTCATCTTCCGTAAATACAGGACAGGTGGAAATTCTTCCTGTCCCAACAGTTGAAGAATCACACGATGAAATTTGTGAAATATAGTCTGTTCTTTTGAATGCATCTGAAAAACGATGCTGCTCAATAGGGTCATTGCTAAGTCTCTTTCCTGGACGGCATAGTCCCCAGTCTCCAGTGTTGTTACTGTAAATGGAGGCATTATGCCGGATATTCTCTGCAACATCAGAATCAATTCCCGCTGAGCCGTGCCTAACAATATAGTCTAATGGGCGGCCCAATATATCTGCTTCTTGGCCAAATAGGATGACGTCTAGCTCCCCTGGCATTCTGGCAATTTCACGATTGAAGTCATCACTGGAAAGAGTTGAACAGTAGAAGTTAGGCGCACATGTAAATTGTTTTTGTACCTTTGCATCTAGCTCCGTGTAGTCGGCCTTACAAAGAGATCCTGCGCCACGGTAGATACATCTTTTCCTGCTTCCGGCCGGAACTCCATGGAGTATTTTTCCTGGAGAGAGAAAAGATGCCTTTGCTATTTCAGAAGAGAATTGTTCTTCTGCACTAATATTAAAAAGTGGCCAGTTCGTTTTGACTTGAGAAATATCGCCACACCGGTACTCCCAGCCAAGTCTTGTTACGCAATCGGTATCTGTTTCACACTGATGGAACTTCTGACAACTTGCACCCTTGTTTTGAGTGATATCATCATCTCCAAGGGCAGGATCATAGTCGTACTCCGATGCATCTGTGATGGGATTATCGCGTATGACATTTACAGTTAAATCATTATTTTCTGCTAAATCTCCGAATGGAGCATTAATGGCCAAAAATAGTTTTTCCGAGGTGGCAATAATTCTGCGTGATTCTCCAATTGCAAACCAAGATACACCATCAAATGAACCGATAACGGCACCTCTGTTAAATCCGTACCAGTCTCTTTGGTATCCATTAACAAAGTATGTTGCTTGAGTTTTTAGTCGAATTTCGCGTTGTAATTGTAGTGTTGTTCCAGCGGAACTAGAAAGTGGGCGGTGAGAGAATACGATCATTGTTGGTGGAATCCAGCAGGCACGGCCAAAGATTGTATCTTCGTAGTTTCCTCGGTCTCCAGTGTACTGGTCATATCCCATTCGTGAGGTTTCAAAACCCTTACCTTGAAGGCCTAGGCCGTGGGGAATTTGGCTAGGATGGGGATAGTATTTTGCTGTCCACTGATCCGTTTGGCAGTTAACGCAAGATGTATAGCTTCCGGTATTTACGGTGATGATGTATGGCTGTAGTGCATCCACCTTTATCGTTCTCGCTGGATGAGCATTCTTTAGGTCAACGGAAATTTGGCCTAAAATCGAATTCATATTAAATTCGCCATTTTGGGGGGAGGTTTGATCGAGCTCGTTTTGATAATTGAATTTATCTCCCTCTTGTAAAACTGCAGTTGAGTCGAGTCCACTGAAGTCATTGAGATCGATTGCTAGCCCGCTATTTGCCTCATAGAAACGATGGGGGACGGTTTTAGTGGATAGGCTTAAATTGAGCTGTGACTCAAAAGCTGTAGAATTATTTGTTGTATCCAGAATAACTCTACATTCAGTTCCTTTGATTGTAGTTCCATCTAATTCGTAGGTTTTAAAGTATCCCCAGTTTTTACAGTACGGTTCTGCGCTATAGGGAGGGAAGTTATTTTGTGGGCGGTTACATGCACCACAAGTTTTTAAAATAAATCCTTTAACGTATTTGTAATCCGCTTCTTTTCCTGGAGCGACGAAGTCTGGGGAGCGGGTACACTTAGAGTAGTCATTTGAATTGAGGCCTGCAATACAATCTGCATCGTCTTGCTTTTGCTGAAAAATAAGATCGTGATCAGGAGTTCCATTATCATTGGGATTATCAACGACATCCCCTGGTTCATTTGGACATATAAAGAAGATATCTTTGTACTTCTTTTTATTATTTTCATTTAAGGCCGCTGCGGTAATCGCCTCCATGTAATATGGAGTAGTGGTATCTAGATTGGGCTTTTCAACTCCGTCTGTCACGCACTGACCACCTAAACAGCAGTCGCTTCCCAGCGCCTTACACTGCGAGTCTGAACAGGTCGTAGCATCTCCTGTTGATGTTGAATGAGGGTCAAACTTTATACTTAGTCCTGTGAGGTCAATTGAGGTCCCAGGAACTTCGTAATTGGTATGGATACCGTTATCGCTGCGGTATAGGAAAATATCAGTTGAATTGAATTTCAACGAACAGTTTGTGCATAGATCAGTGCTTTTAAAGGCGACAGCAGCATCATTTAGAGACTGTACTGTACCAGTGCAGATTGCTTGGGTTGAATTAGAAGTTGCATCAAATTCAAGTCTAAGATATCTCTCTTTTACTCCATCCTTAATGCTACTCGTAGGAAGTGCTTTAACTCTTAGTTGACCTTTTGAACCATTAGAGCTGAAGGCAATAACCATACAGTAGGGCCGGTACTCACCATTTAATTTGTAAAAGTAGTCATCATTTGAGAGAAATTTATTAACTTGGTTACCACGAAGGTAGATGTTCTTATCAATATCACTATTGATTGTAATTGATATTGGGAAGAGTTCTATCGAATCCCAAAAGACATCATAAGGAAGTGTTGCAAGTGTAGTGTCATCGTTATCAGTAGTTGACGTGGTGGATTGTTGGCTTAGCCTGTTGTTACTTGCAGTTTGAGGCAAGCAAGATACCAGTAGACTGAATAAAAAAGTCAGTAGCAATAACCTGATCATACGTATGGCCCTTGTTGATAAATGGATGGGTATATTTAGAGTAATGATGCCCATATAGTGCTCCATCAATTATACCAATATAATTTTATCAAACATAGAACCACTATTTCCAGTTTTTTTATTCGCCGTAAGTAGTCAGAATTTAAGGATTAAGTGGGGAAGTATTTCTTCCACTAAAATGAACTGCTATAATGATAGATTTTACAGACTACCAAAGTCATATCCAGTATTTCCAAAGTACATTCCGGTGCTACCGTAACCGAAGGTATTTGTGGTGTATGGATTGTAGAAGTTTGGAAACATTCCTCCAACTCCATAGGTTTGAGCAGTGGGGTTGTTATACCATTGTTCCCAGCGTTGCTCCATGGCGTAGTTGTAGGTTTTCTTTCCAATTGCTTGGTTGGTCATATAGTCAATGTTGTCATTTACCGAGCTGTAACTTGAATAGAAATTTGAGATCTCATTAATGGGCCTGTCCATCGAGTCTACAAATAACTCAATGTTACTGGGTGCCTTTTCTGGCGACGATTTATGGCCATCTCTTTTTCCAATCCCATCTGAAAAGCGAAAATCATTTAGCATTTCTTTTGTTATCTTAAAAGTGGAGGCAGGCCTACAGCTTGACGCTGCGAGCTTGGCCAGGTCTTTATCCTCACAGAGTTCTTCTAATCTTTTTTGTTTGTCATCGTCATTAATGTTTTTTAGACCTTTGCCTAGATCCGCAATAATCTGCTCAGTATCATCTAATAGGAATGTTACAGTTTCGGCATCAGAGAGAAATCCTTCTCTGTAGTTTTGCGGTTTACATTGTTTTTCTTCTTTTCCACCACAAGATCTTTTGTAGTTATCTGCTGTGACTTCCTTTAAGAAGTTGATATTTTCATAAGAGCTTGTTCCCTCGATTTCCTTTATTTTTGAGAGGAGGTCGGCAGATTGTTTCTTCTCCAGTGAGATTCGCTCACTAATCGGATCATTCTCTGTGATTTCACCTAAACTCTTAAGGCACTTATAAAGCTTGTCCCTTTTCAGTTTTCTAATCGCAATATCTTTGGTGTAGTTTACCTCTCCACAAATCGATGCTCCCTCAAATGTGCCGAGCTCATTAAATAGCTCGTTATACATGTCTGCCGCCTCTACATTTTTATTTCCATAATTCGACTCTAGATCGTACTGATAAGCTAGTTCCCTTCTTTTTTTAGTCATATTTCTATGGCCCAACATCTGCCCAATAATATCAGCATGTTTTTTATCAACATCTTTTCCTAGATCATTAATGATCGATGAGATATCTCCAAACTTAGATTTAAATTTTGCTTCCACTGTACTCTTTTTAAGTTCTGCTCTTTCTTTAGCACCGAGCAGGGCATCGTTTTCTTGAGAAAGTTCACTGTTTTTTTCAAAATATGTACCAACGTCACTCATGATAACCTTGAGCTCTTCTTTAGGGATCTGATAATTTGGGTTCGTTTTTAAAGTAGTTCTGTAGTTATCAAATTTAAGACCTACTTGCTCATCAACCAATTTTACAAGTGCTAATTGTTCCTTGATGTGGCCACTGTTTGGCATGTTGCGAAGAAGGTTTGATTTGTAGTCTTTTAGAGACTCCATTACCTTCTCTTTATCACCACTATTTTTTTTGATTATTTTATATGTATCAAAAAAACCAATAACCATTTCTCTAGCTGTTCCATCCTTTTCAACAAGATCACCTTTCTCATTTAACTCAAAGAGTCCCTGACACAACTCTGATTCTGAGTAGAGTTTTTTTTCTGTTGGATTTTCGAATTCATCTAAAATTATCTCATCACAATCTTCAATACGACTTGTGATGAACTGCTTTCCATCAAAGTTCATCCCTTTCTTCGTAATATACTTTTGAAGACTACCTTTAGACTGATCATCCATCATATGGTCGAGCATCTCTTCCATCTGCAAGATTCCTGCCGTGGCCGACATTCCATCGCGAATATCTTGACGGAAATCTTGAAGATCTTTAATCTTTTCAGAGGTTGGCTCACCAAAAAGTGTGCTGTAAAAGTTTTTAATTGTTGAAAATTCGTCCTCTTCTTTTTTGTCTCCAAGGTTGAGTCTTGACACCTCATCGTTAAATTCAAGATAATTATTTCTAAGTTCATCAATACCTTTATAAATGGTGTAGTTGGCAATTGTCTTGTCGTAATCACCCTGTAGCTCTATCAGTTTTTTGCCATTTTCTCCGGTGATTTCCATTTCTTTTTCTTGAAGTTCACTAAGTTCTGTCAGCATCTTTTGACAGTATTTCCCTTTCTCCTTGGCGGCATAACTATTTCCCCAAGAAGTAAAGCTGAGTAGAAGTAAAAGAGTGATACTGAATTGGTACATCCTTATCCCTTTATTTTATAAACGATTGATTAGTATTGTCTTACCACTAGTCTTTTCGGTTTATTTTTGGGAATTCTGTAGTCAATTGGTCGATTTTAATTTAGTTAAATAATAGGGCGTTAAATTAGATACTTAGCCGTGGCCGCCCGCTAAAAAAGGGTCGTTTTGATTGATCATTTTATGACGATCTCCCAGCCCAATAAAATAGGCATTGGTCCGGTCCATCACCTCAAGTAAATCTTTTGATCCAAATAGTGAACCTCGAAATTTCGATACTCCAACGTGTCCTGCGGCAAACCAGACAATCATTTTAATAAGCTGCACTAGGATTGCACGCTCATGATCATAGCTTTCACAAATAAGATCTTTATAGCGCTCTATAACTTCTAGGTAATCCCGCGGGCCAAAGTAATTCTCGCCATCTGGCACGAGTGACTCTAAAAATATAAATGGGTTTCTTAGTGGGCCACGTCCCAGCATTAAGGCAGAACAGTTAGTTTGCTCTATTCGATTACGGGTAATTCTTGGAGAGTGGAGATCACCGTTCCCAATTAGGGGCACCGGAGAGAGTTTGGCCATTTCCTCAATGTACTCCCAGTTTGCTAGTCCTGAGTATTGCTGTGAGCGAGTTCTGCCATGAAGAGAAATAAATTCAGCTCCAGCATCGGCAATAATTTTAATCGTGGTGTCAGCATTGAGGCAGTCGTTGTCCCATCCTGTTCTGATCTTAACGGTCATTGGGATTTTTAGAGATTTTTTTATGGGGGTGAGAAAATTGTAGAGTTTTGAGGGATCTTGGAGAAGGGCAGAACCTCCCCCTTTTGTGACAACTTTTCGAACAGGGCAGCCCATATTTATATCAATAAATTTGGCACCATACTCTTCAGCAAGCGCAGCGGCCTCTGCCATCATCCCAGAATCTTCGCCAAAGAGTTGAATTCCAATATTTTTTTCTGCAGGATGTGGCCTAAGCATGTCTAGCGTTTTCTTATTGCGGTGATGAACAGCGTGACAAGAGATAAGCTCACTAGTGGTACATCCAGCACCAAGTTCTTCCATCAGAAGTCTAAAGGGCGCAGTTGTAATCCCAGCGAGTGGCGCTAGAACAAGAAAGCTGTCAAAGTGAATTCGTCCAAGTTCAACAGGTGATCTCTTTGCTTTTAGACTATTAATTTTATCGCTTAATTCTTTTGAAAAATACATGGTTTCCTAGGTTGAAAATGTTCACCTCAGCTTTTGCTTAACGCGTACATACATCACATCCTAGTGAAAAAAAGGCCACTCGTAAAGAGTGGCCTTTATACTTTTAATTCACTAAATTATTTAACTTCAACAGCGATAACACCACTTTCCCAGAGGCCATGCTTTGTGCAATATGACTGCGCTGTAAGCTTAGCATTCTTTTCAAGAACGATATTAAATGTAATTGTTTGATGACCCTTCTTACCTTGTCCACCAAGAGCTCCAGCAAAGAAGTTAGATTCAGCAAGCTTAGTCTGACCGTTGTAGAGAGCGATTGTTGCAATATGGTGATCTAAATCATCAGGGTGTGTATATTCTTCGCCCATTTTAACTGTTACTTGAAATACATCTCCTGCTTTTGCAGACTTTTCACAGTGTACAAATGGTGAGTGGCGATCGATATAATCCTTCTTCGCTTCATTTTCAATGTTGTTGATGTCTTCGTATCTGTTAACCTTAATCATAAATCCTCCATAAACTATTTTGATATTTAATAATCTCGTTATTATCGGGAACCTGTCCCCTAATCTTTTCTTAATTCTTTATTAATATCGCCCAAACTCCCCGATAATTGAAATTGATTGGCCCTATTTCTTGATAAATTTGAATTATGATGCCGCGAATCCTTGATGGATGGATCTCTATCGTTTACTATTTGCAAGCATTTAAGACTAATAGAATAAGGATAGATAGATGTTTGACAACCTGAGTGAGAAGTTTGACTCCGCCTTTAAACACCTGCGTGGTAAGGGGAAGATCTCAGAAAGTAATATTGACGACACACTTAAAGAGGTCAAAACAGCGCTTTTAGAAGCAGATGTTAACTTTAAAGTGGTAAAAAACTTTGTTAATGCAGTTAAAGAGACGGCGCTTGGTGAAAAAGTAATAGCGGGCGTCAATCCTGGAGAGCAGTTCGTTAAGATCATGCACGACGAGCTAACAACTCTAATGGGTGATGAGAATAATGATCTCAATATAAATCGACCAGGGGTCTCTCCCATAATAGTTGTTGGACTGAACGGTCAGGGCAAGACAACCTTTTCCGGTAAGCTCGCCCTTTTCCTTCGCAACAAAAAAGAAAAAGATGTTCTCTTGGTACCTGCAGACACGTTCAGACCTGCTGCTAAGGACCAATTGATCACATTGGCAAAAAACATAGGTGTGGATTATTTTGATTCAGATCTAAAAATGGCCCCAAAGGATATCGCACTTGCCGCTATGGCCGATGCCGAAATAAGAGGGAAAAATATTGTCATCATCGATACTGCAGGACGCCTTCACATCGACGAGCAGTTGATGGCAGAGCTAAAAGAAGTTTGTGATGTCATGGCCAAGTTTAATCCTGAAGTCTTAATGGTTGCCGATGCCATGACTGGTCAGGAAGCAGTAAATGTTGCTAAAACATTCCATGCTCAGATTGAACTTACGGGGATAGTCCTCTCTAAGATGGATTCCGATGCTCGTGGTGGAGCGGCGCTTTCAATTAAGCATGTAACTGGTGTTCCTATCCGTTTTGTATCTGTTGGCGAGAAGATGAAAGATCTTGAACTCTTTCACCCCGATAGAATGGCCAAGCGTATTTTAGATATGGGAGATGTTGTCTCTCTGGTTGAAAAAGCTGAAGATGTCATTGACGAAAAACAAGCTGAAAATATGATGAAGAACCTCGAAAAGGGGAAATTCACTGTTGACGACTTTATGCAGCAAATGGGAATGATTTCAAAGCTGGGTTCAATGAGCTCAATTTTGAAAATGATCCCAGGAATGGGGGGGATGCTTCGCCAAGTGGGAGACTTAAGTCCCGCTGAAGATGAGATGAAGCGGATGAAAATTATTATCTCTTCTATGACCAAGCAGGAGAGAAACGACTACAAGTTAGTTAAGGCCCGTCGCCTTGAGCGAATCGCTCGTGGATCTGGCACAACAAACCACCAAGTCACTGATTTCCTTAAGAAATTTTCCCAGATGGAAAAAATGATGGGAGGGATGATGCAGATGATGAAGGGTGGAGCGCCTGGAATGCCCGGACTTCCCGGTGGAAAACAGAAGAAGAAAGGAAAGAGTAAAGGACCGTGGGGAAATAAGTACTTTAAGTGAGTTCAACTCGCTTGAGTGTTGACTTCTGCTGGGTTTTACTTTAATAACATACTTTATACAATTTACCGGTTGAGTAAAAAAACGTTAATGATGGAGTTGTAAATGATTAAAATTAGATTGGCCCGTGGTGGTAGAGTACATAAGCCTGTTTATACTATCGTAGCCGCTGATGCACGTATGCCTCGTGATGGTCGCTTTCTTGAGAAACTTGGACAGTACAATCCACATGAGCCTCAAGAGCTTAAAAATATCAAGACAGAGTCTATTGCAAAATGGATCAAAAATGGTGCTGAGTATACAGATACTGTGAAGTCACTTTTTAGAAAACATAACATTGAGATTAATCTTAAGTAAGTTATTGGTTTTACTATCGTAAACTTTTTTAAAAAGTAGGTTTTTATGTCTCATGAACTCAAGGACCTAATACAGTATATTTCTGAAGCACTGGTAGATATTCCAGATTCAGTAAATGTAACTGAGATCATTGGTGAGCAAACGACTGTAATTGAGCTTAAGGTTGATAAAACTGACCTTGGCAAGGTTATCGGAAAGCAGGGTAAAACTGCTAAAGCTCTTAGAACGATCCTAAATGCAGCTTCAACAAAGCTAAAAAAGAGATCAGTTCTACAGATTATTGAGTAAATTCAATTATTTAATAAGTAGTTATAGAAAAAAGGACAACTTCGGTTGGCCTTTTTTTTTGGCTTTTTTTGTTGCTGTGAGTTCGGTTTACCCTTTATAATGATGGTAATCATAATTTAACGGAGCATTTATGGGATATGACAATATTAAGGTCTTGATTATTGACGATGAAGAAGATCTAGCTGAGCTGTGTGCTGAGTCTTTTGAGTCTGAGGGTCTTGAAAATGTAAGTTTTGTTGTATCTCCAACAGAGGCACTTAAAATTATCGAGGACCAGAGTGTAGATGTTATTCTTTCAGATGCTACTATGCCTGAGATGGATGGATATGAGCTCTATAAGAGAGTTAAGGAAATATATAAAGATAGAAAATATCTTTTCTACTTTATTACTGGCTCAGTAAGTATTGGGCAAAAAGAAGTCGAAGAACTTGGAGCAACAGGACTGATCTCAAAGCCTTTTGATTTAGATGAGTTGGTTGAACGGGTTAAGGTTGATATCGATAAATACCTAATAAAATAGCAGCAACTTATGAACCCCGCTGACAAGGCCCTAGAGTTTTTCAAAGTTAAAAAGCATTTTCAACTTGGTTCTTTGCCCACTGAGCAGGTGCATCCTGATACAGTCAATTTAAGTAACGATTCAAAAACTAATCTTGAGAAGGGAATTTCTTCTCTTAAGTCTCTTGATCTGCATCTTTTGCAGGTAATGTGGGATAAGCGTTCAGAGCTCATTCCACTTCTTGATGATATAAGAAGTACTATTGGGTCAGGGGGGCGTATCTTTCTATGTGGCTGCGGTGCCACTGGCCGGCTTTCAATTGTTCTTGAAACATTATGGCACGAGCAACACTCAGGTCGGCCTCTTGAGAAAACAGTAGTTGGTTTTATGGCCGGGGGGGATTGCGCTCTTATTAAATCGATAGAGAAGTTTGAAGACTTCCCTGAATTTGGGGCAAGACAATTAACTGATTTAGGCTTCGGTAAAAATGATCTTCTTATAAGTACGACGGAGGGAGGTGAAACTCCTTTTGTTATTGGTGCCACTGAGGAAGCTACGCGTATTTCTAAAAGGAAACCTTATTTTCTATACTGCAATCCTGACGATATTCTTAAATCTACTGCCGAGAGATCAAGGCGAGTAATAGAGTCCTCCTCTATTTTGAAAATAAACCTAACCGTTGGTCCCATGGGACTTGCGGGTAGTACTAGGATGCAGGCCTCCTCAATTTTAATGCTAGCAGTTGGTCTTGGACTAAACTTTTATAATAAAAATTTTGAACTCCTTGAGATCGAACTGAAAAAGTTTATTGATGCTGTTCAAAAGATAGACTTTTTTTCTCTCATTCCTTTTATCGAAAGAGAGTCTGAGATTTATCAAAATAGTGAATATCTCTTTTATGAATGCAATGATGTTTACGGCATCACGATCATTACAGATACCACTGAACGCTCGCCGACTTTTAGTCTTCATGGGTTTGAAAATACTGCTGACAGTGAAAAATCTCCCTGCCTTTGTTACCTTCTTTTTTCACATTGTAAAAGCTCTGAAGAAGCATGGTGTGAGCTTCTTCGTCGGGAACCTCGTACATTTAAATGGGGTGATGTAGATTTTAAAACTGATGCGACTAGAATCTTAGGATATGATTTTTCGGAGTCTTTAATTGTGAGAAGGGCGAAGATGACAGGATCAGCTGATCACCGCTTCTCTATTTTTCAAAAAGAAAATGGGATCGAATGTGCTCTCGATAATATTGCAACAACAATACCATATCGAAGTGAGTATAATCTTTTCGAGCATACTCTTTTAAAGTTTTTACTCAATATCCACTCTACTCTTGTTATGGGGCGTATGGGGCGCTACCGAAATAATATTATGACCTGGGTACGGCCAAGCAATAATAAACTTATTGATCGAACAGTTCGCTATATTATGACGTTACTTGCTGAAAGTGACATTGCGCCAGACTACGACGATCTTGTCGAGCGTTGCTACAATGCGATGGAAACGACTAAGGATGATGAGTCTATTGTCGAGCACATCTGCTCACAGTTTACTGCACAAAAGGATTGAGTTTCATCTCATTGCCAATAGTTGTTCCAGGGCCGTGCCCAGTAACTACAA
>JAGLCH010000252.1 GCA_023146355.1 Bacteriovoracaceae bacterium
ACTTAACATATATGACGTTTTATGGCTAAACCTAGTGGGGGCAAGCCATCTGACAATTGACTTCACAAATTCAACTGTAAAGGATTACTTGACGGTTCATCGCGGTGTGGTGAATTTGCAAGGATTGCTTACAAGTTGAATTTCGAACTACTCGGTAACTCCGATGAGTTCATCGCACTGTGGTGAACTTTCCGGAAACTCCAGATAGTTCACTTTGTTCAGACCATTTTGTTGAAGTCAACAATAAGGTAATAGACTTTATAAATACTTCTATATCAAGAACAACTTGGACAAATCGTTTTAATCTGTAGACATGTGTTTTGCCCCATTACTGTTCTGTTGCTGGAGAACTTCAAAGAGAGGGGACGACTCTACATGAGCAGGTAATGAAAGATATGATAAATAACTAGGAAATAGGGCTTTTGAAATTTATTTCAAGAAGAGATCCTCACTTTGTTGAGGATTTTTTTTGTGGAAAAAGACGCAATTATCAGCTCTTTGATCAAAAACTCTGGGTGAAAAAATACAGTTTTATTTTGAAAAATCTGGGTAATTCTGGGTAGAAATAAAAAAAGCCCCTAAATTAGGGGCTTTTTTTTAAATTGGTACTCCCAAGGGGATTCGAACCCCTGTTACCGCCGTGAAAAGGCGGTGTCCTAGACCAGGCTAGACGATGGGAGCGCAATTTAAAAGAACGAATTAGAATGGTGATCCCGCTGTGACTCGAACACAGGACCCTCTCCTTAAAAGGGAGATGCTCTAACCAACTGAGCTACGGGACCTCTCTCTAATTCTGTAAGCCTAATTTACGTTTTTTTCGCAAAAAGTCAAACTAAAAAGTAAAAAAACCTAATTTTATATGTCGTTAACCTGTTTTTATTTAATGAATGATTTGGATTTCCTTAGGGTGCATTTTTAGACGAATTCTGGTACATATTCATACCTTTTATGAGGGGTGAGGAAAATTGATATGAAAAAAGTAACCTTTTACACATTGGGCTGTCGCCTAAATATTGCAGAGTCTGGCTCTATGGCACAAGGGTTTGCTGAGCGTGGTTATGAAATTGTCGAGTTTGGTCAGGATACAAATTATGTTGTGATCAATACTTGTACTGTAACCAATAAAGCTGATAGCGAGTGCCGTAATATTATTCGTAAGGCACACCGTATAAGCCCTGCTGCCAAAATTATTGTCGTTGGGTGCTATGCTCAATTAGAGGCGGCTAAAATCGCTGAGATCGAAGGCGTTGAACTTATCTTGGGTACCTCTGAGAAGCATAGGCTTTTCGAGCATCTTGATAGCGCTATGGCAGATGAGGGAACTGCTACTATTCGAGTTGAAAATAGTAGTAAGTTTTTTGGAGCGGCCACTCAAGAAGTTGATTCTCACACCAGAGCATTTTTGAAGATTCAAGACGGTTGTAATTACTTTTGTACTTATTGCATTATCCCTTTTGCGAGAGGAAGAGCGAGAAGTATTAAGGTCGATGAAGCTGTAGCGCAGTCCAAAGACTTGGTTGTTAAGGGCTATAAGGAAATCGTTCTTACAGGAATAAATATTGGCGAGTTTTCTGGTACTGCTGGTGAAAAGTTCGAAGATCTTGTAAGAAGAATTTTAGAAATAGAAGGACTTGAGCGCTTGCGTGTTTCTTCTATTGAGCCTAATACTGTGACAGACGAGCTCTTTGAGCTCCTCGGGCATGAAAAAATGATGCCGCACTTTCATGTTCCAATACAGTCGGGTGATGACTCCATCTTAAAAGCAATGCGGAGGCATTATGACATTGCTCAATTTAAAATTCTTATTGAGCGTCTTCACACTGCTTACCCCAATGCTAGTATCGGAACTGATGTTATCGTTGGTTTTCCTGGTGAAACCGATGAGATTTTTCAAAATACTTTTGATCTTCTAGCTGAACTCCCAATCACACATTTTCATGTATTCCCTTACTCTGTTAGAAAAGGGACTAAGGCCGAAAAATTTGAAGGACACCTTCGTGGTGATGTGAAAAAAGACAGAGTGAAGCGCCTTAACCAATTGGGCGAAGTTAAGGTGATAAAATTTATGAAGCAATTTGTAGGGTCCGAGCAATCTGTACTTTTCGAACAGCGAAATCGAGATGGTGATTTTGAAGGTTTCACTCCAAATTACTTGAGAGTAAAAGTTCCAGCAGGCCGCGATCTACGAAACTGTGTTCTCGATGTTAAAATTGAGAGTGTAGATGGAACTGATCTTAGAGGAACCTTGCTGTAGTTAATTGAG
>JAGLCH010000253.1 GCA_023146355.1 Bacteriovoracaceae bacterium
CAGAACCAATTCAGAAGTATCATATGAATATGGATGCTAAAAAAAGAAACCTCGAACAGAAAATCAACAACTTACTATCAATCTTCCCATGTGTGTTGATAGCAGGTCCACGTCAGTGTGGTAAAACTTTTCTTACAAAAAGATTGAGACCTAGCTGGAAATACTTTGACCTAGAAAATCCACAAACCTTCGATAAAATCCATGATGATCTCAACTTCTTTTTTGCTAACAACAATCAAAATATAATAATTGACGAGGCCCAACTATCCCCCTCACTCTTTCGAACTTTACGTGGTGTTATTGATAATAAAAGGGAATTGAATGATCGATTTATTTTAACAGGATCAAGTTCTCCTGAACTCATCAAGAATGTTACTGAAACACTTGCAGGAAGAGTCGCGATTGTTGAGCTCTCCCCATTTAAATCGAATGAAAACAATCAAAAAATAATCCCTGATTTCTATTCAATATTTAACAATGAATTTTCAATTTCAAATATTGATGATCTTCTAAATCTGGTCCCTCGAATTGATCAAAAAACACTCTTTAAGAACTTTTTAAAGGGAGGGTATCCGACTCCAGCAGGAACGGATGATGATTTTCTCTATAAGAATTGGATGGAGGAATACTTCAGAAGCTATATTTTAAGAGATGTTAAAAACTTATTTCCAAAACTTGATTCAATTAAGTTCAGACGTTTTATAACAATGCTAACATCACTCTCTGGAACGATTATCAATCGCTCTCAGCTCGGACGCTCATTAAACGTAAATGAAGGTACAATAAAAAATTACCTTGATATTGCACACGGTACAATGATCTGGAGAAATATTCCAAGCTTTGAAAGATCTAAAGTAAAGTCTGTTATTAAAATGTCTAAGGGGATCTTCCGTGATAGCGGACTTGGAAATTATCTTCAAGGTCTTCACACTTTCGAAAAACTCAATAATTCCCCCCTTGTTGGCCAAAATTTTGAGTCATTTGTAATTGAGGAAATCATACGTGGGGTTCAGGCCACTGGTACGACACGATGGGATTATTCATACTTTCGGACTAAGTCAGGAGCAGAAATTGATCTCATTTTAGATGGTGAATTTGGGTTGCTTCCAATTGAGATTAAATATGGAACTACAACTCGCCTAAAGCAACTAACTTCACTTCAAAATTTTATTAAAGATCATAATCTTCCATATGGAATTGTTATTAATAACTCGGAAAAACCTGAACGGTTAAGTGAGAAGATCATTCAAATACCTGTAACTCTTTTGTAGGAATTTCGTGATTGCACTTAGTATATAGTTCGACAAAACAGCATAGAACCTCTTGAACAAGTGAGGTCTTCTCTTCGCAAAAAGAAAATCATTGGTAAAGTCGTCAATGCAAGATAAAAGGCGACAGCACAGTAGAGCTCTCTCACTCTATAAAAGAGGAAAATCTTTTCCTACAATTCC
>JAGLCH010000254.1 GCA_023146355.1 Bacteriovoracaceae bacterium
ACTAAATACTCTGATACTTGTGCACGTGAATCTCTCTTATCACTCATAAATATTTTGAGTGCAATATTATTTCCCTCGTAGTTGACTTCTATATCTTGTGCATCAAACTCTTTGAGAAAGTTATTTTTCAATTCATCATTCCACAAATTCACAATTGCTTTAATAACTTGGCGGGTTTTAAATCCTTCACGAACTTCCCCGATCTCCCCACTTTCAATAATTTTCCCTTTATTGATAATTGTAATGTCAGTACACAACTGATGTGCCTCGTAGAGTTGATGAGTTGAGAGCATAACAGTGCACTCTTTACTTAAGTCTTTAATTAGCTGACGAATTTCTTCAATAGAAACAGGATCTAGACCAACTGTTGGCTCATCCAAAATAATGACTTGTGGCCCAAATACCAAAGCACTGGCGATTCCAGCTCTTTGCTTGTAGCCCTTTGAAAGATTAGAAAGGAGACGCTTTCGAACTGCAACCAATCCCGTTTTCTCAATAGTCTCTGTAACTTTTTGTTTGAGGTTTGATTTTCTCACTCCATTTATTTTTGCAACATAGGTGAGATAATCTTCAACCACCATATTTTCATATAGAGGTGGAGTCTCAGGTAAATACCCAATCATATGCGTTGTTCGCTCGCGCTCTTTTAAGGTATCTAATCCTAGAATTTTTATCTTTCCCTCATCCTGTTTAAGGATTCCGGCGATAATCTTCATGGTAGTAGATTTGCCTGCACCATTAGGCCCTAAGAATCCATGAATAGATCCTTTTTTTACCGAGAAATTAATGCCATCCACTGCTTTTATTCCAGGGTAGTCTTTGCTCACCCCGGTGATTTCGATTGCTATGTCCACAAATTCTTCCTTGAAATCCGCTAAATAAAGTTGATAATCTAGTCTAGCAAAGATGCCCAATAAATGACAAAATAATTAAGCATTTAAAGGTCCCCCTCCGAAGAGAATTCTATGACAAATACACAAAAGTTCAAAGCAATGATAACCCATGCCAAACGGGTAGTGATCACAACACACCTTCATCCAGATGCTGATGGCATTGGAAGTCAGGTTGCACTTTGCATGGCGCTCAAGCACATTAATATCGAATGTGTTTGTGTAAATGAAGAAAAGTTAATGGATCGCTATACTTATCTCGATCCTAAAAATAGTGTTCTTTCCCATGATGAATTTATGGCGTCTTATACAGTCGAAGATACAGACCTTCTTATTGTAGTTGATACCAACTCAGTGAAGAGAGTTGGTAAAAAGATTGAGGCCATCTCTAAAAGAATTGGAAAAATTCTCTTTATTGATCACCACCCCTGCAAAGTTGAAGTGAGTGATATTCACTGTATTGATTCGACTAAGGCCGCCACGGGTGAACTTGTAGGTACAATTATAGAGGATCTTGGAATTGAGTACACCGAGGAGATTGCCCTTCCTCTCTACACTGCAATTCTGATTGATACTTCTAGTTTTCGTTATCCAACAGTTACTGCTAATACCCATAAAATGATTGCGAAACTTCTGGCAACAGGAGTTAAGCCCCCATTTGCATTTAACAAAATTAACGGAACAAAAAGACTGAAGCACATGCAACTTCTGGGTCATATTTTATCTGAGGCTAAGATGGTCAATGATGGTGAGATTGCTTGGCTTACCATTCCAGAGTCGCTAATGGAAAAATTTGATGTCGATCCAGAGGATACTCACTCTTATGTTAATCACCTCTTAATTTTAGATAACCTAAAAGTTGCCTGCATGTTTAGAGAAATAGGAGACCAAGTAAAAGTAAGTTTTCGCTCAAGTGGAAATTCCGATGTTGGAGTGATTGCTCAGCGTCTTGGTGGCGGTGGACACAACCATTCTGCGGCAACAGTTATTGAAGGTAAAATGGACGAAGTAATTGATAAAACAATTAAAGTACTTAAGGATGAACTTAAGCGTCTTTGTTAAGAATATTATTTAAAACTTCGCGCTCTTTCTGAGAAAAATTAAAACTTCCCATTTTTACAGCATTTTTAAGCTTACTCCGAGTATTATCATCATT
>JAGLCH010000255.1 GCA_023146355.1 Bacteriovoracaceae bacterium
CTCCACAATTTAGATCAGGTGGCCTATATCAGATTTGCGTCTGTTTACCGCAAATATGATGACGTTAAAGAATTCATCAAGGAAGTTAATGATATTTTAGTTGAGACAGGAAGGAGAGGCTAGACATGACACATACACTCAGTACAAAGATTCAAAAAGTTATTACTCGTAGCGATGAAATCGTATCTTTTGATATTCAAAAGATTACTAAAGCGATTCAAAATGCTTTTTTCGCCGTTGGAAAAGTTGATAATGAAACTGTTCTAGAACTCACAGGTAAGGTTATTAAAGAGCTTAATCATCGCTATCATGGTCGCACAATTCCGGCCATTGAAGAAATTCAAGATATCGTTGAAAAAATAATTATGGAAGCAGGTCATGCGGATGTAGCACGCGCCTATATTATTTATCGCGAGCAACATAGCAGAATTAGAAGTACAAAAGATATGATGCTCGACATCGACAAGACAATGGACGGGTATCTCAACCAGTCTGACTGGCGCGTCAACGAGAACAGTTCTGTTAATTACTCACTGGGTGGACTTATTCTTCACAACTCAGGTGCAATTACTGCCAACTATTGGCTTAATAATATCTATTCGAAAGAAATTGGTGAAGCGCACAAGTCTGGTGACTTTCATATTCATGACCTTTCTATGTTCTCAGGATATTGTGCGGGTTGGTCACTGCGCCAACTTCTCGAAGAAGGTCTTGGCGGTGTTCGTGATAAGATCAACTCTAGGCCCGCAAAGCATCTTTCAACTGCAATTAACCACATTACAAACTTCTTAGGTACTATGCAAAATGAGTGGGCCGGTGCCCAGGCGTTTTCAAGTTTTGACACTTACCTCGCACCATTTATTAGAACTGGAAATCTTTCATACAAGCAAGTGAAGCAAAATATTCAAAGCTTCGTTTATAGCGTTAATATTCCAAGTCGCTGGGGATCACAATCTCCATTTTCTAACATCACGCTAGACTGGACTTGCCCTCAAGACCTTAAAGACCAGGCGGCCATTGTTGGTGGCGTAGGGCAGGACTTCACATACGGTGATTGCGCGAAAGAGATGGAGATGCTCAATAAGGCATTCCTTGAAGTTATGATGGCAGGTGATGCTGATGGACGTGGTTTTGCTTACCCAATTCCTACATATAACATCACAAAAGATTTTAACTGGGAGACAGAGAATGCAAACCTACTCTTCCAGATGACTGCTGATTATGGAACACCATATTTTCAAAACTTTGTAAATTCGGATCTAGATCCAAGTGATGTTCGATCCATGTGTTGTCGTCTACAACTTGATAAGCGTGAGCTTAGAAAGCGTGGTGGTGGACTATTTGGAGCAGATGAGTTTACAGGGTCAATTGGTGTTGTAACGATCAATCTTCCAAGACTAGGATTTACAAGCAAAACCAAAGAGGATCTTTACAGGAAGCTCGATGATCTTATGGTTCTCGCTAAAAACTCTCTAGAAGTTAAGCGTCAGGTTGTTAATAAACTTCTTAAGCAGGGGTTATTTCCATATACAAGTCGTTATTTGAAGCACCTTAATAATCACTTCTCAACTATCGGCATCAATGGGATGCACGAATGTTGTATGAACTTCATGAACAAGTCTCTTACAACTGAAGAGGGGCAAGAATTTGCTAACGAAATCCTCATTTATATGAGAGATCGTCTTGCTGATTTCCAAGAGGAAACGGGAGCACTTTACAATCTTGAAGCAACTCCGGCCGAGGGAACTTCATATCGCCTAGCTAAAGTAGATGCAATTAAGTACCCCGGAATTTATCAATCTGGTGAAGATGTTCCGTACTATACTAACTCTTCTGCTCTTCCAGTAGGCCATACTGATGATATGTTCACGGCGCTTGAGCTTCAAGAAGACCTGCAAACAAAGTACACCGGCGGAACTGTATTTCACGGCTTCCTAGGCGAGCAGATAAAAGATATTGAATCTTGCAAGAAGCTAGTTCAGAAAATTGCAAACGGTTATAAAATCCCATATTTTTCAATATCTCCTACATACTCTGTATGCCCTGATCACGGTAGAGTTTCTGGTGAGCATTTTTCGTGTCCACAGTGTATGAAAGAATGCGAAGTTTACAGTCGTATAACTGGTTACTATCGTCCTGTTCAAAACTGGAATAAAGGTAAGAAGTCAGAGTATCAAGAACGTAATGCTTATAACTATGAAGCTTCTATGGCGAGCAAGGCCACTAGAGGGACAAGAGTAATCGCCACGGGTGGCCAAAAGTTTAAGTTCTTCTACAGTGATACTTGTTCTAAGTGTCCACCGGTAAAAGATCACGTGAGAGAGCTAGGCCTTGCTGGGGAATTTATCAATGTCAGTACCCCTGAGGGAATTGAAGTTGCGAGAAAGCTAAATGTCCGCTCTCTTCCAAGTGTAGCGTTCTACAATGGTAGAGATGAATTAGTTGATGTTGTTCAAACAATTGATGGAGTTAATCAGTGTATATCGGTGGGTTCTTAAAAAATACACTTGTAGACTTTCCTGGAAATGTCGCAAGCACTATCTTTATATCGGGGTGCAACTTCCACTGCGGGTTTTGTCATAATCCCGATATGGTGGGTATTTGCGATGAGTCCATTGATCGAAAAAAGATTTTTGAATATCTAAAAAAAGCATCAGAAAAGAATTTTTTAGATGGTGTTTGTATCACAGGGGGGGAGCCAACACTCTTTCCCCGTGAACTTAATAGTTTAATCAGCGAGCTTAAGGATTTAGGGCTGCTAGTAAAGTTAGACACCAATGGTTCAAACCCTAATGTTCTAAAGGAGCTTGAAGTAGATTATATTGCAATGGACTTGAAGACTTCACTGGAGCGTTATGGGGAGCTTTCAGAGGTGCCTCACATTTCAACTAATATAAAAGAATCAATCGATTTCTTGAAAAGTAGTAAAATTATTCACGAATTTAGAACAACTTTAGTTCCAGGTCTTGTTGAGGAAAGTGAGCTTGCATTACTCGGAGAGTTGCTCAATAAAGACTCTAGATGGTTCTTTCAAAACTTTCGAAATGATGTCGTTTACGATCCTTATTATCTCGGAGTCATTCCCCATTCCAAAGCGAGAGTAGATGAACTAGTGAAGACTGCTGCGAAATATTGTCGAGCAAAAATGCGCTAGTTTATTATTTTTGATTTGAGGCCCTCGACTTTTTTACGATATTGAAGCTCAAGTTCTATAAAAATATTTCTATTCTCAAGAACTTTCTGATCGGGGTATTTACCGATATTTTCAAGCATTGTAAGGCCTTTCTCAATTCCCGTGATTATTTGATGAATCTCCGCAAGAGATTTTTCCATATCCTCAAGGTCAGTATTGTGGCGACTTTCAATTCTTTGTGCAAAATAATTTGTATCATGATGTTTTGGAATTCCCATAGACTCTAATATAGCAAATAAAAAGGCCCCTGGCAGGAATGATAGGGGCCATCTTTTATATATTACTGAAGTTTAATTCCATTTTCTTTGGTTATTTCCAGAAACTCATCATCGAGAAACTTAATATTCTTATATCCTTTCTTTAATAGAGCAGTGTAGGCAAGTGATGCTCGTGAGCCACCGACACAGTGAATGAGTACAAGACCTTTTTTAGGGATATGACCAAGATGCTTATCTAGGTCCTCTAGAGGGATACTCATAGCGCCCTTAATTTTCCCTTCACTTGACTCATCACTTGAGCGAACATCAATAATAATTGCTTTACCACTTTTAACTGCTTTTACGAAGTCTTCTTCTGAGATCGCACCTTTTGACAGCTTCTTAATATAGTTGAGCTTAGTGGCGATGCTACCCTTTCCAAGTGGAAGCCCTTTCTTGCTCCAGGACATCATTCCACCTTTCAAAATAGCTACTCTTTTAAATTTCCAAAAAGTCAGCATTTCGTAGGCCTCAATTGCTTCATCGCTATCTTCTCTATCAGCAATGATAGCAATAGGAGCTTTTTTGTCTCTAAGATTAAGAATTGTTCTTTTCTTGACTGCAAACTTCTTTTTATTCCACTCCTCATGCATTTTTACTAGCTTTGAAGCAGGGAAGTGAACTGCACCTTTAATGTATTTCTTAGGTGCTTTTCTCACATCAAGAATAATTTGGTGCTTATTAAGTCTTTTTTTTAGCCAGCCAGCATTTACATGGGCAGGAAGTACATCTTTCTTCCACGCTGGATATCCCGCAACGTAAGCACGAGAATTTTTATATCCTGCTTTAATAGCAATTTTCATTGCCTTAGGGCTTAGTGGACATGTTACTCCGCCACAATAAAATACAAGAGCTGTTGTCTTATCTTTAGGAAGCCAGTTTAGGTTCTTCGCTAACTTCCCTGCAGGAGTTGGCCTTGAAGTAGGGATGTGACCAATGTTGTATTTTTTCTTTGGACGAGCATCACCAATAAATAGTTTCTTTCCATCATCAACGAGGTCTGAAAGTTCATCAGTTGTAATGATTCTTTCTTTTGGAAGCTTTACTAAGATTCGCTTGATCTTAGATGCCATCATAGACTTATCTACATCAGCTTTAATTTTTGTATTTACTGTTAGATCTTTAAATGTTTTTGCATCTACAAGTTTTGTGTCTTTACTGAACTTGATAACTGTTACAGTTTTTGTTTTGGGGTTGATCAGTTGAATTACTTTTGCTTGTTGAGAAATTGATTGAATTTTCCCACCAATCATCTTTGCAAGAAGTGAGGTTGAGCTAAATAGTAGCGATAGTACTACAAGGGTTCTTAGAAGCATCTGGGGGGTCCTCCGTTAAAATATTTGTAATAAGGTATCAAATACCTGCTTTCACCAAAAAGGGCCCACCGAAGTGGGCCCCATATCAATTCAAATATTAATTAATTAGAATTGGTAACGTAATGTAGCGCGAAGTGCTTGTGCTGATTCTACTGGATTCATCTGCGGGCTTGCTTTTGCATCGGCCATTGATACTGGTGCCCCATCTTGTCCAAAGAAATTGTTACTTCCTGTGTACTCATACTTGATGTATGTATATCGAAGTTGAAATGTAAGGGCCTGATCAATTAGTGGAAGGTTATAGTAAGCTTCATAAGCCTTACCGCGAGCAGCGATTTTTGAACCAAGTAGAGTATCTTCACCATAAGTAAAAGATCTCCAGTACTTTGATCCCTGGTTGTACTCAAGTCCAAAAGACTCACCATCTTTAAAGAAACCTGGAAGACTTACACCTGCCCAGTAAGAGTGACCTTTTTGCTTCTTATCAGAACCAAGCATCTTCATATCTTTATTTGGAGTTGTTTGTGACATTGAATATGAACCAAATACTTTGATCCCGTCCAGATAGTCATTTACCATATTTCCAATACCATCAATTTCCATTGAAACTGTTGCATTGCTTAATTCACCATGATCTTCGAGACCATTACTATCTTCAGGAGTACCGGCCTGGATCTTACCCATTGTTTCTTGAGTGAAACCAGGAAGGTTGTTTGCATGATAAACCTGAGTCTTGATGTTGTATTGACCATCATTGTAAGGGGTGAAGATAAACCCTAACATATCGATTGGACCATCTTTTGCTGTATCAGTTGCGTAATCATCTCCGGACATCTCAAAGCGAGATTTTGCATTTGTAAGTCCACGACCTGCACATAC
>JAGLCH010000256.1 GCA_023146355.1 Bacteriovoracaceae bacterium
GCTCGTGAAAGATATCAACAACGTCAATAACGCCCTCTGCATGAAGCTTTCTCATCAGTGGTATTACCATACTTGTCATGTATTCCATGGAGCTTGAAAACTCTTTTGGGATAGCATGTGCTGCCATATAGGTATTAATGATTTGAATCTTATTTTTAAAGTGTTTTTTTAAATCGTTGATCACATGGGCAATCTCGTATTCTTTCTCGAAGTTAAGTCCATAGCCACTTTTAACTTCGATAGTACCAACCCCGTAAGAGTGAAGCCGTTCAATCCGCTCCACTCCCAAATTAAAAAGTTGATCTCTACTCATGGCATTGGTGCCATTCATTGTATTGAGAATACCTCCACCTGCATTCCCAATTGCTTCATAGTCGGCACCATTTAAGCGCATGGTATATTCATGCGCCCGGTCGCCACCAAAAACGAGGTGTGTATGGGAATCTACAAGCTCAGGTAAAAGTGTCTTGCCTTGGCACTGAGTACCTTTAAGTGAGGCATACTCTTCAGGCATATCGCAATCTTTCCCAACCCAAATGATTTCTCGATCGGAGAATACGATGGAAGCATTTTCAATAACTCCCATGTCGTCTGGAGTGAGATTTCTCCCGTCCTTCTTCCATGCTGGCACGAGAGTTATGATTTGAGAAAAGTTTCTATACGCCTGAATGCTCATATGTGCCTCTTTCTACTTTAGTTCACCAACTACTTCTTCAACTGCAACAACTAGCTCATTAGAATCAATAAGTTTTACGATATTTTCCAAGTCTTTGTGAAAAACACGGTCAACATCGATTGGAGCTACGTGGCGACGGATGATTGAATGAACTTTTTCAAGTGCCTCAGAAGTCTTCATTGGTCTTTGGAACTCGATAGCTTGAGTATTACAAAGAAGTTCAACTGCTATACAGTTTTTAGCATTAAAGATGATTTGGTGCAGTTTACGACCTGCATATGGACCCATTGAAACGTGGTCCTCTTTATCAGTTGAAGTTGGTACTGAATCAATAGATGAAGGATGACAGAGACATTTATTTTCTGAAACAAGTGCAGCGGAAGTAACATGAGCGATCATAAGACCAGAATTTAGACCAGGTGTTTTAACAAGGAATGCTGGTAGTTCTGAAAAATTAGAGTTCATCATTTTTTCACAACGTCTTTCTGAAATACTGCAAAGCTCAGCAACGCCTAGTGCAAGGTAATCCATTGCGAGAGCGAGGGCCTCACCATGAAAGTTTCCGCCAGAAATAACATCTCTTGAATCAACAAAGATAAGTGGGTTGTCTGTAACTGCATTTAGCTCTGTGGTGATGACCTGTTTTGTATGCTCTAAGGTTTGGCGACAAGCTCCATGAACTTGAGGAACACAACGAAGTGAATACGGATCTTGAACTTTTAGACAGTCATCATGAGAATCTTTTATTTCAGATCCTGCCATGATCTTGTTGAGGTTATTGCAGGCATCAATTTGCCCTTGGTGTGGCTTCAGTTTATGGATTCCAGGAAAATAAGCTCTTGTTGTTCCTCTAATCCCATCGAGAGTCATACAGGTTGTGATATCTGCTAGCTTAAATAGTCTTTCGGACTCATATACTGCAAGTGCTCCAAGTGCTGCCATAACGGCAGTTCCATTGATTAGTGCTAGGCCATCTTTGGGCCCTAGTACTACTGGAGTCATGCCTATTTGCTCAATTGCAAAGTTTGATGAAAGAATTTTTCCTTCAAATTCAACTTCACCCTCTCCAATTATCGCAAGAGCAATATGTGAAAGAGGAGCAAGGTCTCCTGAAGCTCCTACGGAGCCTTTTTCTGGAACAATAGGAGTAATTCCATGATTAAGGAATGCAAGTAGAAGCTCCACTGCTTCAATTTGTACTCCTGAAAATCCTGATGCTAGGCAGTTGGCGCGAAGAAGCATTACAGCTCGTGTAATTTCTCTGGAAAATGGTTGCCCTATGCCGGTACAGTGAGATCGGATCAGGTTCACTTGTAGTTGAGCTAGGTCTTTCTCAGCAATATGCTTACTCGAAAGTGCTCCAAACCCTGTATTGATTCCGTAAACTGGTTTCCCTTCTTTTACGATTTCAAAAACAAAGTCTCGCGACTTTTGCATTTTATGTAAACTATCTGTTGTTAGTTCGAGCTTTAGCTCTCCTGGCGCAGAGTGTGCCACTCGGTGTACCATAGGAATGGTTAGTGAATGTCCATCAAGCTTGATGATTTCTGCTTTAGTAAGATCAACTGCCATCATTTTCTCCAGTAATTACTTTCTAAGTGATTCTATTTGGGTGTTATAGTTTTTAGGTTCTGCTTTAAATATATAACTTCCTGCAACTAAGTTATTAACTCCATGCTCAATAAGTTTTTTTGCATTCTTATCATTTACGCCGCCATCAATCTGAACCTGGAAGTCTAGATCTTTGGTCTTTTTAAGTTCTTTGATATGGTTAAGTTTGTCCCATGTCCCTTCAATAAATGATTGACCACCAAATCCTGGCTCAACTGACATAACAAGTAATAGGTCAATTAAGTCGAATGCTTTATCAGGGATTCCACTAACTGGAGTTTTTGGCTTTATCGAAATTCCGACGCTAGGATAGAGAGTCTTTGCCTTTTCAATTAACTTGATAAGTTCATCGTGACCCATCGTGGCCTCAACGTGAAAGGTAAAATTATGAATGCCAAAGTCTTTAAAAGTATCGATGTAAAACTCTGGGTTTTTTACCATGAAGTGGGCGTCTAGAGGTTGAGATGTGACATTTCGGATGAGCTTAGCAAGAGGGTGACCAAAAGTAAGGTTGGGAACGAAATGTCCGTCCATAATATCTAGGTGAAACCACATTCCCTTAATTTTATCGAAGGCCTTTAGTTCTGTCTCAATATTTAAAAAGTCACATGATAGAATACTGGGCGAAATGGTAATCATAAATATTTCCTTAATCGATAATGATCTCTTTAATATCTAATTTATTTCGAAGACCGTTTAATAACTCAACATCAGTACACATCTTTTTGCCCTCAAGTTGTACAACAGTAAGGCGAGCAGAGTCTGTCTTTGTGCCAATAACGATAGTTCCCATATCGGTGTAAATCTGTCCTGGGGTAAGTTTTTTTGGGTTTTTTTCGATTTCAAAAATCTTTAATCGCTTCTCATTTAGGAAGCCAAAAGTACCCGGCCATGGTTTTAATGCGCGAATGCAATTAAATAGCTCATCAAAGCTTTTCTCAGAAAAGTGAAGATGGCCATCCTCCTTCTTTAGAGTTGTGGCAAATGAAACTTCATTCTCATTTTGAGGAGTGTATTTTACTTTGTCTTCAAGTACCTGCACGATAAGGTCGTTCATAGATAGTGCTGCTTGAAATTTCAGTCTCGTATAAAGCTGACCACCTGTTTCATTATCACCAATAGATAGCTCATCAAAAAGGACAAGATCTCCAGCATCCATTTTCTTCACCATTCGTTGAATGCTTACACCTGTAGTTTTGTCACCATTTAGAAGAGCATATTGAATTGGTGCTGCTCCCCGATATTTTGGGAGAATGGAGGTGTGGATATTGAAGCAAGCTATTTTAGGAAGTGCCAAAACTCTCTTTCCCAAAAACTGAGCAAAGGCCAAAACAACGATCATATCGATATTTAGTTGTTCGAGTTGATCAAGGGCCTCAGGCTCCCTGTTGATATTTTCGGTCTGTATCAGTGGGATACGATTTTCTTTTGCAAAGTCTGCGACAGGAGGTGATTTTAGTTTTTTTCCCCGCCCAGCTGGTCGATCAGGCATTGTGATTATGCTTACTAAATCTATGCTCGGATGATTGTGAAGAAGTTCAAGTACAGGCACTGAAAAGTCAGGAGTGCCACAAAATGCTACTTTGAGTTTTTTCAAAGGGAAGTCCTATTTTTTCTTTTTCTTAGTCAGTTTCTTTTTAATAATATTTCGCTTAATCAAACTGATACGATCGATAAATACTTTACCATTTAAATGATCATTCTCATGCTGAAGACAGACGGCCATAGTCCCCTCTGCTTCAATTGATTGTTGCGCTCCATCGAGATCAGTATAATCAACTGTAATCTTATTAAAGCGAGTTACATCTTCGTAAATTCCAGGAAGACTTAAACAGCCCTCTTCGTAGATAATTTCGCCTTCCCCATCTCTAAAGGTGGGATTAATAAAAACCATCGGGTTAAGGTTAGAAAGAACAAAATCCTCTGTTCCATCAGCGCATGTAATTTCCTCTCGATCAAAACCAACATCAATTATAAACATGCGAATGCTTTTTCCAATCTGAGGAGCAGCGAGGCCGATACCAGGTGCCTGGTACATAGTGTAAGTCATGTCTTTAGCGAGTTGGACCAGTTGATCACTATAGTCAGTGATCTCAGATGCTACTTTACTAAGAGTAGCATGAGGATAGGCCAGGATTGATAGTTCACTCCCAGAGAGTGTGTAGTTTTTTAAAAAATCTGTTTTACTGTTCATAGCAATTTATAGCATAAGGGGTATATTTACGTCTACTTTGGTGCAATTAGTACACGGGTCTCTTGTATCAAGTCGGGCCGCCTAAGCTTTACCGCCTCAATAATCTGCTTCAACTTAAGTCGTCTGGCCCAAACATTCCAGCTGAGAATGGGAGTGACTGTGGAATTTTGACTGAGGTCCTCTTGGCGGCCAATAACATAATTTCCAGAGGTTATGGCAGTATGTACTTCAGATCGACCGATTTTTTTGACCTCACGACCAAGTGCTTCGGACACGAAATAGAATTTTCGTAATGTGACAGAAACAGGGGCACCCTTAACGTGATCAATCACATTTCTAGGCATCTCGGGCAGTGATACTTGGCTGACTAAGAAGCACCATACTGTGCCAAAAACCAACATATGGCCCATAGCAAGTCTTGCAATGTTACGAGAAAACAAAAATGTTAATAATCCAATTGACTCAAGTGCTAGGGCAACAGAAATAGAAATGATGGTGGCCTGACTAGAGTCAGCTAAAAAGTAGAGAAGGACAGCTGTCAACAGAACTACCAAAGTAAGTAGTAATCCTAAGAGCGCTTTTAATCCACAAATTAAGTATTTAAAACTTCGCTCCTTCTCAAATCTGGAAAATTCAACCATGCTGGTTACGTATAACAGCATCAGAGCGAGTGGCATCGCGGGAATTGCGTAGTGATGTGACCTTTGACTGGGTATAAACCAAAGGGCGTAAAATACAATAAAATTATACCCTAGAAAAAGAACTGCCATTTGGTTCTTAGTTGGATGGGCCGTGAGCATCTGCCTAAAGTGGGCCTTAACGTAGTAGAGAGACAGTGGAAAAAGCAAAATAACGGGAAAGGTATAGAGTAGTAATCCTTGAACTAGTACGCGTATTGGATACGACTTTGCCGTGAACTTTCCAATATTTTCACGGAGAAAGAAATAGTCAAAAAATTCGCGTCCGTATTCTAGATAGCAGGCAACAAACCAAATAGATGAGAGGGCGACAGAAACGAGCCCGAACATTATCATCTGCGGAAAAAAGTTTTTCTTTCTCACCAAGAGCATATGGAGAATAAATAAACCACACCCGCCAAAGCACATAACTAAAGCAACCGGTCCCTTAACAAGCGTTGCCATTGCAAGCAGTATTGAGGCCATTGCAAAATCACGTCGTCTCCCCCTATTAATAAAGTCAAAGAACTTAAGAGAGGCCGCAACTGTAAAAATAGCTAAGGTGATCTCCATCATATAGATACGAGAGTATTTTAGCATCCCAAGGGAAGTCGCAAACACTAAAAGAGAGGTCGCATTATTGAGTGAAAAATAGCGCTTACACCAGCTTGCCATGACTATTAGGCCAAAGACTCCTGTAATTGCCATCGTTAGCCGTGCTGCAAAAAGTGAGAGTCCAAAAGCGCCATAGCTGAGATATGCCATCCAAAACTGAATCGGCGGTTTGGACCAATGATTTTCGCCCATATAAAGTGGAGTCATAAAGCTTTTTTGAGAAAACATCTCCTTTGATATTTGGAGATAGAATCCCTCAGTGCCTTGCCTAATCGCGTTTATATTTCCAAGATCCCAAAAATAAAAGCAAGATACAAAAAGGATTGCAAATATAAAAAACTGATTAGAACTTATTTTATTTTTCAGCATATGTGAGAATGACATGGTGAACTCCAAAAGCTATGAAAGCTTTCTGTTTTTGAAAATGATTTGTGTGATGTATGCTAGGAAAAAAACAGGAACAGCAAAACAAGCAGCAAGAGGCGGAAGCTTTGAGCTTCTTCCAAGTTCTGTAACGTAGGAGTAGATGAACCAATAGGCCAAAGTAAACACAAATACGAAGATTACAGTTTTACCAAATGAGCTATTTCGTCGGTTGGGTTTGAAAATTCCCACTGAGGCCATAAGTGCAAAAATAATACAGACAAAGCTTGTGGAAAACTTCTCCCAATACATCACTTTGTATTCATTAGTATTAATACCTGATTTCTCTAGGTGTCCGATATAATCGTCGAGCTGGTGTATGTTGAGCGTTGTGATATCGGACTCTGCTTTTTTGAATTGCTCGATATCCATACCAAGCGGAATGTTTATTGTTTCAAAGTTCGTGATTGTCGGATAGTTGCGTTGATTTATACCGTGGTAGCTCACACCATTATCAAACTTCCAAATACCATCCTTAAGGAAAGTCGCAGTTTTGGCGATAATTTTCTCAGAAAAATTATAGTCGTTATCATAGCGATACATTGTAATATCATTAATTTGATTTATTTTTTTGTTGAATGAAGAAAATGCAAGGTAGAACTCACTTGTCTTGTACCATAGCTTACCACTTTTAATGGTTGAGCTCATTAGGCCCTTACTTTTTAAGTTTGAGAATTTTTTTTCTCCATCATCGATGAGAAAATGGCGATTCTTTTTTGTAAATGGGTGCACATAAGCGGAAAGCACAAACTGAGTCAGAGCTGCGAAAGATGCAATAAACACAATTGTTATGATGAAATCTCTACGGGAGAATCCAGCAGCAAAAATTGCAGTTAATTCATTTCTGTTTTTCAACTTATTGATACTGAAGAGTGAAGCAACAAGGCAGGCCACAGGGAAGATCTGTGACGCAAATCCAGGAAGCTCAATGAAGTGGTTGATGATTACATCACCAGCAGACACATTTGAACGCAGGAACCCACCGATCAGGTTAGCAATTGTGAGCAAGATCAAGAGAAGAACGACTGATGCCAGAAAAAAGTTCAGCCATTCTTTAATAATATGTTTCCTGATTATTCCCATAGTTAAGCTAGAAAGCACCTCGTCACAATTGATATTGCTTTAAGTATTGGCCTGGTAACTAGTTTTATCGGAGTGCCAATTAGAGGGTTATTTTCACAAAATACAACAAATGGAGGGGAGAATCGGTAATACTTTTCAACAAGAAATATACCGGCGCGACTTTTTAAAAGAATTTTTTTAAAGTCCCTGAGAGACTCAGTTACAGGATGTGATTCGCTGTAGCAAAAGCTGGCAACATAACACTTCTTGCTTTCTACCATAACTCGCTTATATGCCATTTCAAAAAGCTTTGGGTTATAGGCAATCCCCTTTTTTATGAACTTGCGGATCATCTCAGAATTTATGAACTGATGCTTATATCCAAGAGAAAATAATACGAATTGATCAAGATACCGTTTGCACTCTGATTTCAGATTTGGGTTTCTATCATAGGCCTTGGCAAGGGCCCAATAAACCTGGCTGATAAGAAGGATCTCTGCGATTTGAGTTTTTTGGTCAAACAGCCTAGGCTTCAGCTGATCTTCAGTTGTAAAACAGAATTTTGAAATTATATTCAAATATTTACCGTAGCCTTCCACCGCCTTAGCAATTTTGTCTTTTTGGTAGTATTCGTGTGACACCTTTAGGAGGCCAATCCGATTGCGATAGTTCTCAAGCAATTGTGCTGAATGTTTTTTAGCTCCATCTTTATCTTCTGCCACAGCTCCCTCCTAGAAGTGTAGAGACATTGAAAAAGATGATTCTCTTATCTTTTCCTGTCGTTGGTTGAGTAAAATATCCTTTTCAACCTTTATATTTCGTAGTGCAAAATTCAATATAAGCCTAGGTGATACCCAAGTCACTCCCATTGAGTTGCCGCTTTCTTTCCTTCCATTATCACGTGAATAACCAAAGCGGAGAAGGAAGTCTGAAAGCATTTTCAATTGTAGCCCACCTCTGAATAAAAAGGTATCGGCCATATCTTCGTAGTAGTTCGCCCCCGCATCAAACATAAAGCTAATCATATCTTGATAGCTGAGCTGTCCGCCAACAAGGGCAATTGTTTCATTTTCTACATTTTTAAGTGGATCAGTAAAGGTCATTCCAAGTGAGAAATAACTTTTAACCTGATGATAAAAGCCAATCACCATTTGATTGTTAGTCGACTGCTTTTGCTCAACACCATTTTCATAGGATGTATCTTTAGTGTAGCGGTAGGTAATACCCATCGATGCCTTTTTTGACATAGGGTAAGCGGTAGATGCTGAGATTCTTTTTCGATAACCGCGATCGTGATTTTGTACGGTGTAGCTAAATGAACCCTTCACTTTTTGAGCACCATCAGAGGTTACAACCGTATTCTCTTTGGATCGTTTTGGGTCTGGGTGTCCCGATTCATCGCTAATGGCGATATCGCTTTTAGTGTATTCATAATAAATGTATGAGCGATTGTAGAATGCCATTGGAGCAGGATTTAGCATGGTTGATTCGTCTATTAATAGCGATGCAACACCTGCGCCGGAAGTTGACTTCAGTCGTGTGGTCCAAATATCTTGCATTGCCCCATGTGCAGCGATGCTTTGCAGTGCGCAAAGCAGTATGAGTGGAATGAAAAAAGACTGTAAGTTGCGCGTGATTGTTGTATTATATAGCATATTGAACCTTTTAAGTTTAAGCACTTTTTTTCAACTACTTATAGTTAGGAATTATAATGAAAACGAAATTGTACGTCATTACCAAAACGCTTTTGATGCTAAGTTTTATGGTAAATCTCACTTCTGCCCTGAGCGCAGTGCCTACAATGGAAGGCCTATTTCGAAATGGTATAAATAAGGATATATCAGCTGAATTAGTAATTTTGAAACTAAAAATTGATGAGCAGAATAATGACTCACTGATGGAGAAGATAAAGCTTGAAGGAAATGAAGATAAGTTAAAAGAACTCCTTGAGCGCGAGAAAATGGAAACGAAGTATATTGAGCTTATTTTTTCGATAGATGGTGAGAATCGATATCGCTTGATTCAAAATGAATACGCATCGCAGAGTTTTGTGAGTAAAGATCTCATTCGTACAGAATTGTTTACAAATATCAGAAATTCTATCAGAGCATCTAAGCAGTCGGAAAAGCACCTTTTGTATTCTACTCTTTTGATGTTTGTACTTAATGATTCGCGGTCTCTTGTAGATTTTGCAAAGCATTACAATAGTGATTTCGAGCTGAATAAAGAAATCATGAACACAGAGAAGGTAGGCCTTCTTCGAAAATACCAGAAGTATCTCACTGTGATTAAAGAAGATAAGGAGATGGGCGATGCGCTAGAGTCTCCTCTCAGTCCTTCTGATGAAGAAAAGAGACTACAAGTACAGAGTGTAAAAAAGGCCAGGATGTACACCCCATCTCAGAAAGTTAAGCTTGTTCGTGAAAATGGAGTTTTCTTTTGGGTCGTCGACCTCGAGAATTTTACTGCAAGATTTTTCAATAATAGCCATATGTTAGATTTTCTCAAAATGAAAGTTGGCGAGGCAAGCCTGGAGCTAAAGTGTAGTGAATATATTCTCTACGATGGCCGCCACACCCTCCCAAAATATTTTATTCTGAAAGATTTAAAGGACAGGCTATTTAAAATTTCAATGGTTAAGCTAAAGCATTACAACAAATCTTCTCAGAAATTAGGAGATCGCTATAAAGTTTTCAAAGAGAAAATCTCACAGAATGTAGGTTTAGGGGCACAAGTGAAGCCCCTAGAGTCAGATATCATTTTCTAATGGCCAAATACTGCACAATCGCCGTCAATTGCCCTCTACCTGAGAGTGTATTTACTTATAAATATACGGAATTTTCAGATGCCTTGAAGCCAGGAATGCTTGTTGAGGTTCCCTTTGGTCGCAGAAAGAGTCTCGGCTGTATTGTCGACATTGATATTGAGAATCCTCCTGCGAATATTGAGCCTTCAAAGTTAAAAGAAGTAAGTGGAATTTTGACTGAAGACATTCATCTTTCTAGTGATGAGTTTAAATTCTATCAGTGGATTTCTAAGTATTATCATTACCCTCTTGGGAAGCTAATATTTGACTGCTTGCCTGGAGTTATGAAGCGTCCACGCCCTTTAAAGTATGAAGAAGGGAGAGGCGAGCCTTTTAGTTTTGACTACACAGATGATCAATTATCAATTCTTGAGAGGCTAAGGGGTAAGATTGGTGACGGGTTTTCTAAGACATTAATTCACGGAGTAACAGGAAGTGGAAAAACCATTATTTACCTTGAACTCATTAAGCAAGTATTGAATCGAGGCGAGTCAGTACTATTTCTCCTACCTGAAATCAACCTCACACCACAGTTTATAAAAACATTTGTTGCTCACATTTGTGCACCCATTTATTCGTATAACAGTACTATCAGTAAGTCTGATAAGTATGGGCTATGGAAGCTCTTAACTGCGGATGACTCACCCAAGGTAATCATTGGAGTAAGAAGCTCAATATTTTTACCAGTTCAGAAGTTGGGCCTTGTCGTTGTTGATGAAGAACATGACCAATCTTTTAAGCAGGATGACAGGTGCCCGTATAATGCTCGAGATATTGCCTTGGTGAAAGGAACCATGAAAAAGGTTCCTGTAATTTTGGGATCAGCAACGCCTTCTGTAGAAACTTATAATCAGTTTAAGAGTGCGAAGAGCGATAAAATTAACTACTTTAAGCTCGAAAAACGAGTAGGGGCCTCAAAGTTACCCCAAGTTGAAATGATTGATATGCGCTATCAAGGTTTAACTAGCGATGAGATTGTTCGAGAGAAGGAGTATTGGCCATTTACTTCTAAAAGCGTTGGTGAAGTTGAGAAGGCACTTGAAAGAGGTGAACAAGTTCTGGTCTTTGTTAATAGGCTTGGATTTGCAAATTATTTGCAGTGCCGTTCTTGTGGCCATCAGTTTAGCTGTCCTAACTGTTCCACCAACCTTCGCTATTTTAAAAAAAGGGGAGAGGTAAGTTGCAACTATTGTGATTACAATATTCCTGAGCCAGATGTTTGCCCCAGCTGTCAAAACATGACCCTCCATCAGAAGGGCTTTGGAACAGAGCGATTGCAGAAGCTGATGCAAAACCACTTCCCCACGAAGCGAGTTGAGAGATTTGATCGTGATGAGATAAAAACAATGACTCAGCTCGAGGAGCGACTAGATCAATTTCATCGCGGTGAGGTTGATATTATGGTTGGAACGCAGATGCTCTCTAAGGGGCATAACTTTGAAAAAGTAAATCTGGTTCTTATTCTCGGTATTGATTCACAGCTAAATTTTCCTGACTTTCGAGCAGGGGAAAGGGTGTATCAACTTTTGACTCAAGTCGCCGGTCGATCTGGGCGATTTGGTAAAGATAGTAAGGTTCTAATTCATACTTTGAGTACAGACAATCAAGTATTTCAATATGTGACCAAGCACTCATTTGATGGTTTTTACTCTGATGAGTTGCCACTTCGCGAAATGTGCAACTGCCCGCCATATACAAAAATTGCAATGCTCTACATGTCTTCTCGCTTTCAGGATCGAGTCATAAATGGGGCCATGGCCGCTCGCGAGATGTTAGACCAAATGGTTTCAAAGCATTTTGGTTCAGTAGAGGTATTGGGCCCACGGCCAGCAGTAGTAGAAAAGAAGGTTAATAAGTTTACATGGGTGCTCATGCTTAGGAGCGACTCCGTAAATGAGCTTCACAATTTAATCCACTCATTTCAATTAAGCTACCGTGGTGACTATAGCATTGGAGTTAAACTTGATGTCGACCCCTACAACATGGCCTAGCTAACTCACCTGTATTAAACGCCTTTTTCAATTCCAATTTCAGGCTAAAGAAAACCTGAGAAAATCCGATTAGTTTTAAGAAGAATAGGTAAATTAACCTACAAAAAGAGCGAAAGAATTTTACGCGAGGAATAGGTATGAAGAAAAGTACATTGATCCCACTTATTGCTATAGGTATAATCACTAGCTCAGCAAATGCTATAATCAAAAGTGATTGGAGTACTTCTAGTAGTGATGGCACACCGCCTTTAGGATATGAGAAAACTGAGGCAGGAAATGTGACAGAGCTTCAATCAGGCGAGCGCATTGAGTGTAACGATGGGAAAAATATTCCACTAGGTCTTCTAAAGAGTATAATTCCAGATTTTGATGAAATTAAAATTGATTTTGAAACAGACAGTAAGAAATCTGCACGAATCAAAATACCACAGTACGTGAAAAGCTGTATGAAGATAAAATTCGACTATCATCAAGTTGGAAATGACATCTATATAAGTGCTACGAACGAAGCTGATCTATCGGCCTATGCTGGCAACAACACCAATGAAAAGTATGAAGCGTGTTTAGGGAAAAAAGGTATTCTTGTTGATGGAACAATTGTTGCTAGCAAAGCTGAATTTTCAGGTGGGTTTTCACAGCCATTTTCAGTTAGATTAGATTCATCAAAAAACATGAAAGTTCACTTTTCATCACCACAATCTTTAGCAACAAATTATGGAACTGCAACGGACGGTGATTTTCTTGGAACTTCACATGATGAATGTTTCAAGGGTGAAGAACTCGTTGTTGGTGGGCTAAAGCTATTCCACTCGCCCCTCGTTACAAGTGTTGAGCACTATCAGAAAATTTGTGAAGAGAGTGATCCTGATGCAATCTTCAATGCTTTTAAAGAGCTAAGTAAAAGTGATACCGGAAATGCGAAGGCCCTTGATTCTACTGTTCGCGATATCCTTAAAGCAGGTCTTAAGCAAAAGTTAAAAGACACGATCACAGAGAAGCAAAAAATCTGGGAAGAGGAACTCGAGGA
>JAGLCH010000257.1 GCA_023146355.1 Bacteriovoracaceae bacterium
AAAAGATTTAAAGAATTCCTCATATTAGAAGATCGCTTAGGCGGTCTTTTTTTTTCCTTTTTTTCAATGCTTAACACTCTTTTTTTTCATCATTCCTCATCACTACTTTTACATGTACAAAACTTTTTGAGTCTTGAGGGGGAATCAGGGGGGGGAACTTATTCCTTGTTCAGATCCAAAGTTTAGAATTTGAGTAGTTCCGAGTAAGTGTTCTGGAGATAAGTGAGCACAGATTTGAAAATTTGTTTATAAATTCATAGTTAGTGAAAAGCGCATAAATGCATCGGTATCGCTTGTATTTATTGATGACGAATGATCAGTATAAGATCCTATACCAAGCTTCATATCTTTAATTTTAGTATATTTGACTCCTGCTGAAGCAGATGTCACAAAAGTATCAGAAACTTCATAACCTGCTTTTCCAAACAACTCTAACATATGGCCCTTCCCCTTTGCTTCAAAATCTAGAGATTCAGAGTCATGTGAAAGCTCTATACGATAAAGAGCTTCCGAAATATATCCTATTGTCACCCCAGGCCCAAATGTCATTTTTACATCAACAGGGTTTGTCATAAGGTATGTTGCTCTAAGAAAAATGGCATCAATTTCCATGCTTTCCTCTAAATCAACCTTTTGGTCCGAGCTATCTGTTCCACTACCAGAAACTGTTTCGGAATTAAAGATTTGTTTTCCTAATGATACTTCTAGTGATGCACCATTTCCAAAATTGAAACGATTCCCTATTTCAAACTCAAACAGAGTACCAAAAATAAAACCCGACCAGTGAGTATTGTTTAATTCGGTATAAAAATCACGTCTCTCTTTCTCTAGGTTATCAGGAGAAAAGTGACTTATTCCCATCGAAAATGAAACAAATGGTCCTGAGTTCTTTCCTTCAGGATTAACGTTATCTTTCTGCTTTATTTGCCATTCAAGATATTGAAGTCTTTTATATAGTTCTTTATATCTTGAATCAGCCTCTTTGTTTTTAGCTACAACTGGAGATTTAGGTGCTAACGGAACTTGGGTTTCGTTATGATTAAATGAAATTGACTTTACCGATTCATCCATGCTGATTTTTACAATACTATTGTTCGTAACTTTGAAATCTGCTTTGCAAAAATCTTTAACCATTTGGTTCGTGCGAGATTCTAGCTCATTAGATATTTTTAAATCGGTGCTAACTTTGTATCCGATAGTTCCAATCTTTTGATTATCATCTTTTTCAATCCACTTGATATGATTGTTATTAGCAACTGATGGTCCTGCACTCACAATACTTTGAACAGCGGTAGGAATCTGTTTGTTACATTTAAACTGGATAAATGTCGTTCTACTTTTTAGTGCAAAAGATGTTGTGGATGCATTTGTTGTAGACTTACTCTGAGCATTAACGTTTGCGGTTCCATTTGTTGTTGTGCCATACCCATAGAAGTTTGTTGACTGTGAATAGGCTCCTGTAGCACTTGCGCTTGAATTTGTATTTGAGCTTCCAGTCGTATAGGTTCCAGCTTTTTCAACTCGACCAGCCTCTGCTAGAATTTCATAAGGTCCTTTACAAAATAATGTGATTTTATCCAGAGCACCCTGCCTTTTACTCTCAACAATAAAGTCTGCACCATCTGAGTTGTATTGGATAACTCCAGCTCTGTTAACCATATCTTTTCTGACCCACGAAGATGACGAGCAAGATGCAAGCACAAGCATTGCAATGAGTATAGGTATGGTATTTTTCATATTGATTCCTTGATCTAATTTTCAACAACTTCTCGGATGAAAAATGAATTACGTTTAGCTTGAACATGATATTATGTCCGATTGGATATTTGTGCCGCTCGTCGTTGAAGAATTACAAGATGTCGAGTTCAAACTCCTCAATAATCTCTTCCATAATACTTTCTGAACTCTTTAAAAGTTCATTGTCCATAGTCGAAGTTTTATTAGAGTCCGAAACAATACTACTCCTCTTCTTAACATTTAGTGATAAAAGTCTTTCATATAATTTCTTAACTGTTTCCTCTCGCCTACGATAATAATCACTTCCTCTAATCCGAATAAACTTAAACCCAACTCTCTCAAGAACATCCTGTCTCGAAATATCTCTTCGCACCTGTTCTTCTGATGAGTGAAACTTTTCTCCATCGCACTCTAAGGCAATTCTAACTCCATCTTCAGTAAAAAGGGGACAACTTACCTTACTATTACCCCATCTTTTGATGTGGGTTTTTTTACATTAGAAGCTCATAAACCTCTAATCCACTCTTTAGTCTATTCCAACCTCTCCAAGTGCTTTTAATCATATCCGGCAAGCCAATTTCAAATTTTGAGAATTCATCGACCGTATCAATTACTTCGGAGCTATCCAAAAAGAATAATCATTATGGAATACATAGTAGATAGGACTTCATGTGAAGGTGTGGAAGGCTTGTCTCTCCTAAGTCATCTTGAATCGATCACGTATTTCAATTACATTAAACTGTGCTTTCATCTTCCCTGCAGCATAAACTGAAGTATTCAAAAAGTTCTTCATCTCATCAAGCTCACGCTCCGGTATTACTTTACTCCAGAATTTTTTCTCTCCATTCCATGAAAACTTATTACTTTTCAAAATGTCTTTAGAGTCAAAAGGAGCACCAACGCAATTTACTTGAACTTGCTTAGTTTTGGCATTGGCAAGAATCTCTTTTAGATAGTCACCTTTTAATAGAATATTTCCTAGAGCATCTACATCTACTAGCGCCCTATGACCTGAATAATGGAATCCATGAAAGAGTGCAAGGAGCTCTTGTTTTGACGACATAAAGCCTTTGCTACTCCAGTCAACTTGCTTGAATGAGCATGTCCAAATCTTATTTGAAGATACCTCTCGTACCTCTGGCACTTCCTCAACCATAGGCCGATCAAACCCAGCGTTATGGGCCAAAACAAAGTCAGATTCTGCAAAGATCTTTGAAACTATACTCCAGTCAATTTTTTGGCCTTTGACATCGCTATTTGTAATTCCTGTTATCTCTGTAATCTCTTCACTGATTTCAATACCAACAGGTTCATTAAGTTGTGAATAATCCCCTAATGGCTTTATTAGGCAGTGATCTCTTTTGTGATAAACCCACTTTCTGATGGCGATCTCAATAATTTGATCTTTTTTATGATCGAGTCCAGTTGTTTCAGTATCTAAGATAGAACAAATACCTAAGTCGGGATTTGTTTCAATATGTTTACTAAATAACTCTGCACCAAATTCCTTAAACTCAGAAACAGTGACACTATTACTTTCATCGTGCAGATTCTCTATGAAAAATTTATTCATTGTACATCCTTTTGTATTTCAATAGTGTGACTTACCGTCACGTAGAAGTTAAATTTCAAATACTCTACAGAGCTTAAGATCTATTTTTTAATGAAAACTAACTCTCCCGCACATAGATACTTTGAATTTTGGTCGCCGCCCTTGTAAGAACTTCTGATAAGCATTCCACCAGGAACAGTAAGCTGAGTAATACGATGATGCTTAACTGAGCCTAATCGTTCCCAGTCATCATTACAGTATTCCCAGTTAGATGTAGAGTCCGGTAGAAAACAGATAGAGCAAGAAGCATCATTTAAAGTTACTCCACTACTGTAGTCATGTCGCCCATTACTAGAAAAAAGACCTACTAACCATCCACCTTCTATCTTTCTACGATAAAGAGGCCCTTTGAGTTTTTCCCAAGTCACTTCACCTTTTTTCTTATCATCGAACTGAGATTCCTCTATCTCGGGAGTAAGGGATTTAGGGTCTTTATTTACAATATAATCACAT
>JAGLCH010000258.1 GCA_023146355.1 Bacteriovoracaceae bacterium
TTATAGCTAACTCAATTTCCTGATACGTCGGAGCTGAGTAGGATTAAATATTGTAGATGAGATAAAAGTGTACTTAACGGGTAGTCGCTGGAGTGCTACTATTTATGAGTCTTAATTATTATTTTGAGTGGATCGGAGAGTATGATATGGATTTAATCGCTAAGGGTAGGAAAACTAAGCGCAGTGTTTTATTTGTCGCAATTCTCTTAGCTGCATTTTCATCGGGAGCACTAAAGCATTTTGGATACTCCATATACTATAGAATTGCCTGTGATTTCTTTGCTGTCTTTGCCGTCTCTATCCTCGTGGAGGAAGTTCTTACAGTTCGAGAGCTACCTTATAAGCTCCTCTATCGCTTAAAATCTTATAGCTATATTCTTCCCGCAACCGCCATTGTTTGGCCATCTTACGATCTGATTTGCCATTTTGGTGGAACTTCAACTCAAGGCCTGTCTGTTTTCTTCGCCCTTTGGATATTTATGTTTGCCATTATTCGTAAAATTCACAAGACACAAAAAAGTTGCCAGTGACTATGAAAAAATCATTTTATGACTACAGTTTTAATGAACTAGAGAATCTGTTGATTGAAAATAGTCTTGGAACTTCTGCTGCCCAAAGACTCTATAACTGGCACTACAAGAAAAAGAGAAATGACCAGTGTGATGATAGTATCTCAAAAGATACTTTAAAATTCTTGGGGAAGGAACTGCATTTTGAACTTCCGGTGATAGATACTGTCTTTGAGGCCGAAGATCGAACAGTTAAATTTCTTTTTAAACTTCATGATGGATGTAAGGTCGAGAGTGTACTTATTCCATTTCACAACAAATATTCCCTTTGTCTCTCCTCACAAGTAGGATGCGCCATGAAGTGCTCATTTTGCTATACTGGGACCCAAGGATTAAAACGTGACCTCTCGACAGATGAGATTGTTGGACAGTTTCTAGGGGCATGGAGATGGCTTAAGGAAAATCGTCCTGGGGAAGAGAGAATTTTAAATATTGTCTTTATGGGTCAAGGTGAGCCTCTTCACAATTTTGATGCAGTCAAAAAGGCCTGTGAAATATTTTTATCAAATTATGGCTGTTCAATTGGTGCCCAGAAAATCACAATTTCAACGGCAGGTTATATCCCTGGCCTTAAGAGATGGAATGATGAAATGCCCAGAGTAAATCTTGCGCTCTCGCTTCATTCCCCTTTCAATACTAAAAGAGATCAACTTATTCCTATTAACCGTAAGTATCCCATCGAAGAAGTTCTTGAGTATGTAGATAATATCCCCTTGAGTCGGAAGCAGTTTATTACTTATGAATATTTACTAATTGCAAATTTTAATGACGGTGATGAGGATGCTCACAAGGTCGGAGAATTGCTAAATGGAAAAGAGGCCTATATTAATCTTATCCCTTTCAATCCCTTTGAGGGCTCGACTTTTAAAAGGCCCGAGCATAATGTTGTAGAGCATTTTAAAGAAGTTCTCGATAGCTATAAGATTCCAACCCTGATTAGGGGTACTAAAGGGGATGATGTTCTCGCAGCTTGTGGCCAGCTCAATACTGCAAACTAGGTATTATCTCCTATCTGATTGAGCCAGGTTATTGCCTCTTCAAGGCAAGTGAAAAGTGTGAGGTTGTATCCATCTTCAGAGCCAACTTTTTTCATAAACTCGTGATACTTTCCTTCACCTTGTGTTCTGATAACCGCGATTTTAATTCTCTTGTCGACACCAAGAATTTCAAAGCTTTTCATCAATTCACCAATAGTATGAATCTTATCTTCAACTTCTGCTCCTCGGGTATCAACAAGAATGCGACTGCGTTGTTCCTTTGGATACTTTTTTATAATTTCACTAATGAAATCTTTAACAACTTCTGCTTTGTGATTCTCTAGGAATTTTACCCAGATAAATTGATTGTGGGATATTTTATAACTCATAGCTCGTCCTTTGAAATGTACAGCGATTTATCGGTGTACGCTCAAAGAACCTGAGGAAGGTTAGCGACATAACAATATCATGTCGCTGAAATTGGTAGGGTAATTATTTTTTTAGAACAATTATATCTCTTACAATTGATTCACTCATTCTGTGTGGAATAGTAACATCAATTGGTTTGAGATTTAGCGATTCTGCCAGCTCAAGAAGTTTTTCTCTTTTGGGGTTATTTGAGTTGTAACCAATTACAATTACACCATCATCTCCGAGACATTTAGTCCACTGAGGGAGGCACTGCTCAATTGCCGCCAGAGGGTTTTTCTCGCCATTATAGGCTCGGTGCTGAACTCCGTAGGGCATATCTGTAATAATTAGGTCAAAGCGCTCCTCTCTTAAGAGGTTTGGTGCATCACTAGAATCTCCAGTGATAAATTTGAAATTTTGACCTTCAGAGGTAAATTCGATAAATTTACCAACACCGCTTTTAGTTTTCTTGGCAATAAATCCGTCTTTAACTTTTCCCGAAATTCCCGTGATCTTTGACCATTTTTTTACAATTTGAGTAACATCGTTCACAGCTTTGGGATCAATCTCAATACCCTTTGCATTGAGGCCATATCGCATGGCCCAGAGGAGAGTCGTTCCACGCCCACACATCGGATCTAAGATTTTAACTTTTTGTATTTTATCGATTGATGCGAGACCTATGTTGAACATCAATTGTGTAAAGCGTTCGTTTGTCTTTCCTTTGAACTTGCTACCAAAGATAAAATTATCATGAAGCTTGAAGTCGGGAGCGAGCTCGAGGGGAACCAATTTATTATCTATTCTTTCAAAGGCACCTTGAAAAAAAGAAAGTTTTGATATCTTCTCGAGGTGTTTTTCATCAACTGTAATGTTAATAAACTGTAACATCCCAATTGGAGCGTGGACTGGTGTCAGCTCAGGGAAGCAAAATCTTAGCTCCTCGGTTGCGCAGGCAACGTAGTCGTTAAAGTAGGCAGCTTTTACTTCAGGGGAAATCAAGAGTGATATCTCTTTCACGGTAGTCCTTAGTTTGAGTTTTCCATAACTTAGTCCATTCGTTGAGGTTGAGCAATAGGTATCACTTTGTGGTATGTAGATATTTCATATGATCAGAGGAATTGTCTCCCTGTTCGATAAATCTTTTTGGTAATTCATATTGTGATAAAAAAGTATGAAGATTTGTAAACATCCTTGTGAGAATCCACCATTTAATGCTAGAAACTTCATTAAACTATACACTTGGAGAATCATGGCACTGACTAATAATGACATAATGAAAAAACTTAGAGTCGCTCACTCATTTCGCGATGACGACATTGTTGAAGTATTAAAGCTTGCTGATTTTAAAATGACTAAGTCTGAGCTCTCTGCCATTTTTCGAAAAGAAGATCATGAGAAATATGTACCCTGCGGCGATCAATTACTGCGAAACTTTCTCGATGGCCTTATCATAAAATTACGCGGGCCTATGCCACCTAAGAAGTAATTTAAATAAATAGTTGTGCCAAAATCACCAATCGTGGAGCACTTAGGAAATATATGAAAATACCATCAGATTTTGTTAATTACAGATCAACTAAAGTATTTACAAAGGATACTGTTCCCAAGCTGCTTGTGAAGTCTCACAATACCAAGGCAGGAGTATATGGAAAGATTACGGTACTTAATGGTGCCTTAAAATTCTATGGCCTAGAGAGTGATAATGGAGCGGTTGAGGCCGAAGTTTTAATTAGTGCAAATGAATCTGCAATTTCGCCCCCTCAGTACTGGCACCGTGTTGAATTCACCACCGATGATACAACTTTCAAAATAGATTTTTATGCTCAAAAAGATTCTGATGTAGCAATAAAGAACTTATCTGAACGAGATGATGGGATTATTTCATAGCTGAAAGTAGTTTTGTTACTTTTCCATTTACCGTTCCAGGAAGGTCAATAATCTGAGAGGTGCTGTTGCGGCCACAATACTCAATGCAGTCATCAAAATCTGGCCGTCCCGGATCTGCGATGAGTATGTGGGATACTCCTGAAGCAAAGGACCTCTTAATCAGAGAAATGATATCTTGTGCCACTTGTTCAGAGTAACAAACCTCCGCACCAATAATTAGATCAAATTCTTTTAGATCTGTTTCTTTTAAGTCATTGAATGATGCGACTCGAGTTTGAATCACAACTCCATTTAGTTCTGCGTGAAGTTGAGCGATGGGAAGGACATGGGGGTCGAGATCTGAGCAGGTGACCTGACAGTCGAATTCTTGCGCAAGATAAACACCTAGTAGGCCTTGGCCGCATCCGATTTCTAACACGCGCTTATTTTTTAAATCAAAATTTCTTTCATGGAGGTAGTTAAGAAGGACAAGCGAGGTTGCCCAGACTTTATTTCCAAATTCAGTAGGCCGATTTCCGGCAAGGTAGTGCGCGCGAATCTTAGGGTGTGAGCCGGTAAAATATTTAAAATTATGTACTTGTTTTACTGTTTTGTTTTGAATCATTTTATTCTTTTTAATTTGAGAAATAAAAAAGGGAGCTTAAAAGCTCCCTTTCTTAAAGAAAATATATATTTAATTATAATTTTCTAACTTGTACAGCACAAGGCCCTTTTTGACCTTCACCAACTTCATAATCAACTGAATCGCCTTCTTGAAGTTGACCCTGCTCAATACCAGTGATGTGAACAAATAGATCTTTCCCACCGTCGTCTGGTGTGATAAATCCGAAACCTTTTGCATCATTAAAAAACTTTACTTTACCTTGACTCATAACTTACTTCCTTATTTCTTTTATAAACATTCGTAATCAATGTTTTTTCAAAAGTAATTTAACTCGGAATTGCAACTTTGTAAAATGGTGAAATCTTAAGATTGCAAGTCCTTGAAAACATTACTCTGGGGTCGCACTTAGGTATCTTTCTCCCGTGTCTGGAAGCACGATAACCACTTTTTTACCCTGTAAATCTCTACTTTGGGCAAGTTTTTCAACTGCAGCAACTGCAGCTCCAGATGATACACCACAGGAGATCCCCTCAAGGAATGAGAGGGATTTCTGCCATTTTGAGGCACTTTCAAAGGAAACAGTCTGGATACTATTGATTAGTTCAGTATTTAAAACCTTAGGAATAAACCCTGCGCCAATCCCTTGTATTTTATGTGGGCCGGGCCTTCCACCACTTAGTACAGGCGACTCTTCCGGCTCAACTGCAATAATTTGGGCATTAGGCATATTCTCATTTAAGTAACGTCCAACGCCAGTAATTGTTCCACCAGTTCCCACTCCGGCAACAAAGTAGTCAAAGTTTTTTAGTTCTCTAACGATCTCAGGTCCAGTGGTTAGGTAGTGAGCAAGTGCATTTGCAGGATTATCAAATTGCCCTAAGGTAATATAGTTTTCATTTTCCTCTGCGAGAGCTACTGCTTTTTCAATCGCTCCCAACATTCCTTTTGGTCCAGCGGTCAGCTCAACTGTAGCACCAAAACTTTTGAGGATTTTCCTTCTTTCAATACTCATTGTTTCAGGCATGGTGATCACGACAGAATATCCTTTCATGGCCGCAACCATAGCAATCCCAATTCCTGTGTTGCCACTCGATGGTTCTACTATTGTAACTCCATGCTTGAGTATTCCTCGACTTTCAGCATCTTCAATCAGCGCTTTTGCTAATCTGTCTTTTACACTCGATCCTGGGTTAAAGCTCTCAACCTTTGCATACAGCTCAAGATCTAATTCTTTTGAAATGTTAGTCAACTTTACAAGTGGAGTATTACCAATTGTATCTATTATCGTATTCATTCATTCTCCCTATTTTTGAATCACAGTTTTTCCCTCAGGAACGCATTCTGTGAGCCATACATTTCCACCAATTGTGGCGCCTTTGCCAACTACAATACGACCTAGTATTGTTGCTCCAGCATATATTGTTACTTCATCTGCAATGATAGGATGTCTATTTATCCCTTTCATCGGATTTCCTTTACTATCTGTAGGGAAGCTCTTCGCTCCCAAAGTTACCCCTTGGTATATTTTTACTCCACTTCCAATTATTGCAGTTTCTCCAATGACTACACCTGTCCCGTGATCAATAAAAAATCCGTGACCGATTTCTGCACCGGGGTGAATATCAATTCCTGTTTTGGAGTGAGCAAGTTCTGATATGATCCTTGGAATAATTGATGCTCCAAGTTTGTATAGTAGGTGAGCAATTCTATGGTGAATCATTGCTCGAACACCGGGATACGCAAAAACAACTTCATCAACATGCACTGCTGCAGGATCTCCGTAAAATGCAGAGTTTGCATCATTTAATAGGTCTTGCTGAAGTTGAGGAAGTGCCATCATGAATTTTTTTGCGATCGCTTTAGCACTTTCTTTACATTGCTCACAGCTGACTACAGATTTTTCTCCACAGATAAAGCAAATACCGCAGTGGACTTGTTCTACAACTATATTTTCAATCAATTCGAGGTGGTTTTTAATTGATCCAACCTCACTCTCAGGATCGAAGTGACGTGGAAATGTTAAGGATGTAATCTCTTTTACTAAAAGATATAACCTCTTTCGAGATGGCAGCCCCACCGTTTGCTGGCATGTTTCGCTGCAGTGAGACTGAGTTGCAGTTGTAAAGTGCTCAACCAGTTCAAAAATGTAATCACTCATTCTGTACTCCTCAGCTAGTGAAGCCCACACTATAATATTTACGATAGTAATCGCAAAGTGAGTATTTCTATACGCTAATAGGTTTTAACATTTTGTATGCTGATACTTAGTAATTCTTACCCAGCTGATATCTTTTCATGTGCCCCAAATAACCCATCGTTTCGGCCTGAGCATCAATTGCGCAGCGGTAAGATCCGGTAGCAATTTTTTTCACAAATTTACCAATCTCAACAATAGACTCTCTGTGCCCAACATCTGGGACACTTTCAAAGTAAGAAGGAGTAAGCTTTTTAATATACTTGTAGGGTACTTTTGCCAAAAGCTTATAACTGCTAAGTTCTATTGAGGGCCCGGCACCAGCACTGATTCCAACATCTGCTCCGCTACCAATACTGTCACACCCTGTAAAAAAAGTGGTAATTCCATCTACAAAATTAAGAGCATGTTTAGGTGGTTCAAGATTTCTCTTTTTATATTCTCTCCCTAGGCGAGTTGATAGTAACCGAATTGTTTGACCAATAGATGGATAGCTTGATGAATCCTCCATCATGAAATTTTGCTCCTCACTCGAATCATTCATGGTATCAGTCGCAAGATCGTAAACCTGGTCTGTAACAAGTTCTGGCGAAATTTTACTTAAGACTGTAATAAAGTGGCCCATACGAGTATTGGGAATATTGTTTTCCACAACAAAGCTCATTAACTGAGATATTTGTTCTTTTAATCTTATTTTATCTTCATCTGTTGCATTGGCCCGATAGCTTGAGAGGAAATTGAGCATCTTATGAACATCAGCTCCAAAGCTATAGCTGACAGATGCCCCAAAAATAAATTGGCCTCCAATAGAAATACTTAGAAAGCCACCGGAATAGGAATCTGTATCAGAGCACCCAAGTGTCTGTCCTGACTCCACTTTTAGTCCGACTCCTGCGCTGGATGAAATACTTTGTCCCCCTATACAGTAGGCCGCTAAGTATTTGTTGTCTTTTTTGCCTAATGCAGCGAATGCTATTTGTTGATCAGCACCCACAATGGCACTAGCAAAGAATCCACCTTGGATATATTTTCCATTTGAAAAGCTAGAGGTTTCGCGTAATTTCTTTACTCCATCAATCAGCTCATGAAAGTCTAATGCCTGCGCTCCCAGTGGGCCCAGTAATATTGATACAATAAAAAGAGATACTGCGAATGTCTTTTTTAGCAAATTCATATAACTCCTCTACAGTTGTCCAAAAGTTAGACAGTCTAATTATTTGAAAATTTGTATTTCAGTCCTTTTCCCTTTAAAAGTGCAATTGTCGTGCCACTCATATTCTATGAGTTAGGTTTTATCAATTGAGTGATCTAAGCAATTGATTAGTCGTAGAGAATCAATCTGCGAGAATGAAGAAATACAAAGGAAGTTTTATGAATGAATCTCATTATTTAAACCCAGAAGGTAAAAGAATTGCCACCGCAGAATATCATCGAAATCGAGGAACTTGTTGTAAGTCCAGTTGTCTACACTGTCCCTACGGTGAGACTCTAAGACGAGATGGACTTAAGTTTAAACCTCTTGATGGACCGACATTTAATCAGGCCAAGGATCTTCTTTCACTTGGTGAAGAAGAGATATTTGATGTTGCCAAGATGCTACTTGCAGAGGGCTACGGAAAGAAATCAAGTTTCCCAATATTATCAGAGCTGAATCGAAATCAGTTTAGATTGGTGGAGCTAAACGGACATGAGTGTGGAGTTATTCACCTCTGTGGAGACGAGGTTAGTAATCTTTTACTTCACCCTCGCTTTAGAGACCAAGGACTTAATCGTGAAATCGTTGATGGACATTACAAACGTGTGTCACCAAATAAGCAAAGCTAGTTTTAAAAATAGTTTTGTAAATAAGTTTCCTGGTGATTTAAGTGGAGAAAAATCCACTCGCTCAACTCCTAAAGTACTCTATAGCACTGTTGACCCCTCGCCTGTGAAGAGGCCCAAGTTATTGGCATGGTCTGAATCCTTAGGTAAGGAGTTGGGTTTATCCCCCAGTCATGACCAAGTAGACGTTGCTCTTTTAGCAGGTTCTTTGGTTGTGGAATCTATGATCCCCTATGCGGCCTGTTATGGTGGCCATCAGTTTGGTCACTGGTCTGGTCAACTTGGAGATGGGCGTGCCATTACTCTGGGTGAATTGCATTGTGAACATTCTCATTTTGAAATTCAACTCAAAGGTGCGGGGCCAACTCCATATTCTCGAAGAGCAGATGGCAGGGCAGTCTTAAGATCCTCTGTTCGTGAGTATTTGATGAGCGAGGCAATGCACTATTTAGGAGTTCCTACCACAAGAGCACTCTCACTTGTTTCTAGCGGAGAGTCAGTAACTCGAGATATGTTTTATACTGGTGACTTAAAGGATGAGCCGGGTGCTATTGTTGCACGTGTTGCTCCGTCGTTCCTTCGCTTTGGAAGCTTCGAAATTTTAGCTGCTCGTGAGGAGTATGAAAATTTAGTTGAACTAGTAGAATGGACCATTGATAATTTCTACCCTGAAATAATAGGTGAGGGAGAAGAGAGAATATTAAACTGGTTTAAAGAGGTGTGTGAGCGTACAGCAGATATGATTATTCACTGGCTCCGCGTAGGGTTTGTTCATGGTGTGATGAATTCAGATAATATGTCGATTTTAGGTCTGACTATTGATTACGGCCCATTTTCGATGCTGGACGACTACAATCCAATGTTTACCCCTAATACAACTGATCTTCCCGGAAGGCGTTATGCCTTTTCAAAGCAGGCATCTATTGGGCAGTGGAACCTGGAGCGATTGGCAGAATCTCTTGCTCCGCTTTTTGATAATAATATAAAGCTCGAGGCCATCCTAGTAGGGTATCAGTCTTATTTCTCAGAAAATTTTTACAGTATGATGGGGAAAAAGTTAGGCCTTGATGAAGTCAAAAGTGATGACGATCACCAACTCATTTCCCAAACGGATCAATTACTTAGAAAACTTAATTTTGATATGACATTATTTTTCAACCTACTAAGTGATGTCGAATCAGCGAGTGACCCTGTTTCCTATTTTGAACCCGCTCTTTATCGAGAGCTCAATACCGAGGAAAAGAAAATATTAACCGACTATATCGATTTATATTTAGATCGAATATCGAAAAACTCTTTTAGTCGGAGGGCCTCAATTGAGATAATGAAAAAAATAAATCCTACCTTTATTCTTCGAAATCATCTTCTGTTCAATGCTATTGAAGCACTTGCTAGGGGAGACAATGGTCCTTTTGAAGAACTAAGAGAGGAGATAGTTAATCCATACGCTAAAAAATCTGGAGCGCTGGTGAAGCGCCGACCTAATTGGGCAAAAAATACGCCTGGTTGTTCGACTCTTTCGTGTAGTTCCTGACAATACAACAAGGTTGTATAAGCAATCTTGACTTTGACTTTAACCATTTTAACCAAAAGCTGTGCTAACTTTTATAGCGAGATGCTTTGTTATATATATAGACTGATTAAGGAGGTCTTATGTTTTGTAATCAATGTGAACAAGCTCACCACGGGGTGGGATGTGATAAAATTGCGATTTGCGGTAAGCCGGAGCCAATTGCTGATCTTTTTGACTTGATTTTGTATCAAACAAAAGGAATTTCATGGCTTAACAATAAGGCCAGAGAAAATGGAAAGAAGGATCAAAAGATTGATCGCTTCATAATTGAATCTCTTTTTCTGACTGTTACCAACGTAAATTTCGACGAAAAAAGAGTTTTAGCATGGACTAAAACTGCTGATGAATATCTTGGAAAAGCTGCTGATCTTGCAGGTATCGATCGTACTGCTGGAGATATTCCCCACGCGGCCGCTTTATCTGTTAAAGGGATGAGCGATGCTGAACTTCTAGCTGAATCCAAAAAATATCCAATCACAGATTTTAATGAGAATGAAGACATCCAATCATTGATGCAACTTCTTACTTATGGCCTTAAAGGACTTGCTGCTTATGCAGAGCATGCTGCAGTCCTTGGATCTACTGATGATATGGTCAATGACTACATCTCAAGTTCTTTTTCATCTCTTCTTGAGAAAGATTTAACTGTTGATGAACTTGTTGGCCTTAATATGAAGTGTGGCGAAGTTAATATTCGCTGTATGGAAATGTTAAATGAAGCACATATTAGTCACTTTGGAACACCAGAACCTACTGAAGTTTTGGCCGGAGCGAAAAAAGGTCCTGCTATTGTTGTTTCGGGGCATGATCTCTTTATGCTTGAAAAACTACTCGAGCAAACAGATAAGACCGACGTGAATGTATATACTCACGGTGAAATGCTTCCAGCTCACGGTTACCCAAAACTAAAAGAGCACAAGAGTCTAGCGGGCCACTTCGGAACAGCTTGGCAAAATCAGCAGAAAGAATTTGATGGACAACCTGCTGCATTTATCTTTAATACAAATTGTATTCAAGAGCCAAAGAAAAGCTATATGGACCGTGTTTACACTACAAGTGTAGTTGGTTGGCCGGGAAGTACCAATATTGATGACCACGACTACTCTCAGGTTATCGAGAAGGCTAAGGCCCTTGGTGGCTACGATAGTGATCTACCAACAACAAAACTTATGACAGGTTTTGGGCATGATGCAATTCTGAATGTGGCAGATAAGATTATTGCAGGAGTAAAGTCTGGGGACATCAAGCACTTCTTCCTTGTTGGTGGATGTGATGGTGCAAAGCCTGGACGTAACTATTTTACGGATTTTGTAGAGCAGTCTCCTAAAGATACTGTAACTATGACGCTTGCTTGTGGAAAGTTTCGTTTCAATCATCTTCAAGAAGAGATGGGAGATATTGGTGGTATTCCTCGTCTACTAGATGTTGGGCAGTGTAACGATGCATACTCGGCAGTTCGCGTAGCAACTGCACTTGCAGATGCTTTTGAATGTGGAGTTAATGATCTTCCGCTTTCAATGGTGATCTCATGGTATGAGCAAAAGGCAGTTGTCGTACTTCTTTCCCTACTTCACTTAGGGATTAAAGGTATCCGTCTAGGGCCAACACTTCCAGCATTTATCACTCCAAATATTTTGGATTTCTTGGTACAAAATTTTGATATCAAGCCAATTGGAAATAGTGCAAAAGCTGATCTAGAAGAAATTCTGGGATAGATAAAGGAAGGGGCCAAATTTGATTTTGGCCCCTTTTTATTTCAACTAATACTTAACAAATTTTGATGCTGGTGCCATACAAGTTGGACATTTCTCAGGAGGAGTTCCAAATTCGAGGTGTCCGCAAATTGGGCATAGATAAACTTCTTGCTCAAGATCTTTTCCTGCCTTTACTGATTCGAGCGCAACTTTATAGAGATCGGCGTGAACCTTCTCAACTTCCATTGCCCACTTAAACATTTTTGCTGCTTTGTGCCCTTCTTTTTCAGCTAGCTCATACATTGGAGGATACATCGACTCGTGCTCATGAGTTTCACCTTCAATTGCTGCCACAAGGTTTGACTCCGTATCATTTACTCCGTCCATTGCTGCGAGGTGTCCGTGAGCGTGAATTGTTTCGGCCTCAGCAGCGGCCTTGAAAAGTGCTGCCACTTTTGGCATTCCGTCTTTTTCTGCTTTTTTAGCGAAGGCCAAGTACTTTCTATTTGCCTGACTTTCTCCAGCAAACGCTTCTGCAAGGTTATCATTTGTTGTTGCCATTTTTTCTCCTTTCGTATTGTTAATAAATATGAACTTTATATTGAACTTATCGGCATTTTTAGTGTCAACTAATATATATATCAATGAAATACCTAATAATTTTTATCGATAGTGCCATTAGATATATTAAGTTGTCACTTCGCTTTAATGCTTTATGATTAAGTTTAATAGAATTATAAAGGAGATTATTATGAAATTTGTTGTAGATCAAGATACATGTATTGGTTGTGGTGCTTGTGAAGGTGCGTGTCCTGAAGTATTCCAAATGCAAGATGATGGGCTTTCAAAGTCTATTGAAGCAGAGATCGATGCTGCGCTAAATGACTCTGCCATTGAAGCAGAAGAGGGATGCCCTGTTAGCTGTATCTCCCACGAGTAAAATGACCTCCTTTTTGGAGGTTTTTTTTTGCCTGCTTTTGTCTTTATGGACTGATGATTGAACGGGCCTTAAACAAAAAAAACGGCGCTAATGGCACCGTTTCTATTTAAGAAAAAAAGAGCAAACTGTTATGCTGCTTTTTTCTTTTTGTCTTCTTGTGGGTCGAATCCTGCTTGTTTATCCTGGCTTCCCTTTACAAGATTTAAGTGATTCAATCTTTTTTGTTCTTTCTTGGTAAGCTTCTTTTTTTCAGCTTTACCATGACCCTTCTTACTCATAGCTCCTCCTTATACGTTCCGCTTAAAGCGAGCTTGGTTTGAAATAAAGATATACCCGCTAAGAACTTAATCGGTTAAATGCACAGATTACTTTAGCTAAAAGCTCAACTATTTTGTGCTGTGGTGAGTAATTTTGAATATTTAGGTAGTACTCTTTTAAAGAACATATCAAAAAAGCGATTGCTATCTACAGTTGTGAGTGCCTCAACATTGAGTTTTTCATGACTATTTGTGATCAGACTTCTTCCAAAGTGCTCTCCCTCAGTAATCATTTCAAGATGACCAATCAGGCCCGAACAAATACTAGGATCAATAAACTGAGCAATGGCCAGAGGGTCATTAATAACACATCCGAGGAGCCCCTCTTGCGCTAGGTGAAAGTCCACGTAAAACTGTGTCACCTTATAAATGAAGTCTGCAATTGGATCATCTATTTCTTTTATAATATCTCGATGGGCCGGAGTGAGTACGATGGAACGTGTAACATCTAGTCCTACCATTGTAATTGGTCTCTCTACTGCACTAAATACAACTTGAACCGACTCTGGATCCACCCAAAAATTGAACTCAGCAAACTCTGAGCAATTTCCTACTCCGGTATGATTCCCCCCCATCGAAATGATTGAAGCAAAGCGATTTATTGCAGCGGGATCTCG
>JAGLCH010000259.1 GCA_023146355.1 Bacteriovoracaceae bacterium
GCAATTGCTGAAGAATTTGTGGATTACCCTATCTATCTTGAAATGGGGCTATGGCCTACACTAAAGTTTGGCCCATTTGGAATTTCGGCCTTCACAAATGTTTCAAATTCCCTCATGATTAAAAATTCTATTCATCCAATTTTCGATATCAACTACAAAAGAGATAATGGAGTGATATTTGGCTATGCTCAGCGATTTGGTTCTGCAGCACAAAGTGGCAAAAACATCCTATCTTTGGGGCAGGGGAATCTTTTTTCTGTAGGTGTCTCTCTTAAGTATATTCAAAGAGAATCTATTCATGCTCAGTACGATGTGTTCGGACCTACTCTTTTGGGGCAGATCACTGGGGGGGATTTTAGTGATCTTTCTGATGTGAAGAACATGCTGGGATATGCAATAGGTAAGGGGTACGGAGCTGATACTGGCGTTGAATACTCATTAATTGGTGATCGAACTCAGTTCACAACTGGATTTTCAGTTATGGATATTGGTGGAACTCTATTTAAAAAGACAGAGGGACCGGGAGAAATTGATCGCCAAGAGATGAGAATGAATTTTGGTACTGCCTTTTCTCAAGATTTTTATATTGTGGATTACCGAGTGGCATTTGATATTCACCCAATAAATGACGAGACTTTGGACTTTTCATCTAAGCTCCACTTTGGACTGGATTTAGGGATGCCACTTGTTAGAATATTGATGGGATATAATGCAGGATATATGAGTTACGGAGTAAAAATGAGCCTGTGGCCTGTTGAACTCATTGTCGGACTTTACGGGATCGAAACGGGATACCAATATCGGCAGCGTGAAGCAAAGAGAGCAGTTATTTATTTAAGTTTATTAGACTTTTCAATTGATGCCTAAAGCATTCCCACTTACAATATATTTTTAGCCCTACAAATTTGCACGGAGGCATCTTGAAAAAGACTTTTGTATTGGACACCAATGTACTTCTATTTGACCCATTAGCAATCCAGAAATTCGGAGAGGAGAATACAGTTTATATTCCTCTTATCTGTGTTGAAGAACTTGATCGTTTTAAAAAAGATCAAAATGAAAATGGTAGAAATGCCCGTTACTTTTCTAGAGTTGTGGATGATCTTCGAAGTAAAGGATCACTGTCTAAAGGCGTTGAGATGGAGACCGGTGGAACTCTAATCATTGCTCAAAATTTGAAAGCTAAAGATAGTTGCGAAACTATTGATCTAACTATTAACGACAACCTTATTCTTGCTACAGCTCTTGGACTTCAGCAAGAAGGCGAGGAAGTTACTCTTATTACTAAGGATATTAACTTAAGACTAAAATCCGACATCCTTGATGTACAAGCAGAAGACTATGGGAATAAAGATACAAATCTTGATGAACTCTTTTCTGGTCAACGCTTATTTGAGGTCTCTGTCGAAAGGCTTCGCTCATTTGAGCAAGAGCGTTTCTTAGAGCTTGAGGAAGGTGAAGTCGAAGATATTTGTCCAAATGAGTATCTTATTGTTTGTGAAAAAGACAATGATCGCCATAGACTACTTGGTCGCTATTCTGACAAGAAAAAAGGAATTGTTCCTTTAATCAAAATGAGAGAAGGCGTTTGGGGAATCTATCCAAAAAATATAGAACAACAATTTGCAATAGATGCTCTTTTAAACGACGAAGTAAAGCTTGTTTCTCTTGTTGGTAAGGCGGGAACAGGTAAGACTTTACTCGCAATTGCAGCAGGCCTTGAGATGGCAATAGGTGAAGATAAATATTCAAGGCTTCTTGTCTCAAGACCAGTTCAGCCAATGGGTAAAGATATTGGATTTCTTCCGGGTGATATCAACGACAAGCTAGGTCCTTGGATGCAGCCTATCTTTGATAACATGGATTTTCTTTTTGGCCAAAAGCGCGGAGAGAATACGAACACATGGGAAGAACTGATTGAGCAAGGAGTGCTTCACGTAGAACCTCTTACTTATATTCGAGGCCGCTCAATTCCTGGTCAGTATATGATTGTTGATGAGGCACAAAACCTCTCTCCACATGAAGTGAAAACTATTATTACTCGTGCTGGTGATGGAACAAAAATTATTCTAACTGGAGACTGTGAGCAGATTGACAGCCCTTACCTTGATTCTGTAAACAACGGACTTGCATATGTTGTTGAGAGAATGAAAGGTGAGCCGATTGTTGCCCACACATTACTTCGAACTGGTGAGAGATCACCACTTTCTGAGGTTGCCTCAAAACTTCTTTAGGTATGGCAACTTTTAAACGAAGATATTTACGAGCGCCTATCTATAGGTGGGCGCTATTTCAAGATGAAGAGCATGTCTTTAAGGGACGTGCTCTTAATATTTCAGAAGGGGGGATACTTCTCGGAGAATTAGGGCATATCCCCGATATTAACTCCCTTCCTATGATTCTTGACCTTCCCGTCTTTCCCGAATTTAATAAAATAAATTTCCTTAACTTCAATTTTGTTCCTATCATTTTGGAATCAACTATTATTCGAGTACGCGGGAAGATTGTACGAAGCTTTAAAGGTCGATCAAGTGTCGATATGCTTTTTCAAAATGTTGGCTGTGAGTTTGTTCGATTAAGTGATGATAGTTGTAGCAAAATTGATGCCTACGTAAAACGCTATACTCGCAATCTGATTTATATTCTGAGTTTATTTGAATCCATGGGCAAAACTCGAAATAACCCAAAGATCATTCGCTATCTCGCAAATATTCTTGGTTATGATTCTGAAGTAAAGCTTCCAATATTAAGAATGAAAATGATCCATGATTATCAGTCTCTTGAGAGCCTATAGAAGGGCCCCAATAAATCCATTTTCTTGCACTTGCTCTGAGATCAAAAAATTTGCCATTTCTGGTGAATCAATTTGTAGACGTTTTATAAAATGAGAGACAATTGTTTTAGAGCGAATAGTTAGCTCTGAGTTGACGGGTCTCTTCTTCAGTTCGCTGATTGCAGCAGTTGCCTCAGAAATAAGTTCATTGAAGCTTAAGACATCTAGGTATCCGCTAAGCTCTTGCTGGGCAAGCTGAGTTTTTTTGTGTGCTTTGAATTTTTTGATCGTAACAATATTCATATTTTTCACTGTTAAATGACCCTTAAAAAGAACTATTTTTTTTAATTATTCCGTCAAGGTGGTTATCTAACACGACCATTAATGTTTCAAGGAAATGTTTTTGCGCACAGCAAACCCATGAACTTTTTACCAGATCTTATGAATTCGATTACTTGCTACGTCGTTTTGAGATGTAAATAGCGAGAATGACTATGAGCACTAAAGCGCCAATGATGTAGTTGCTCTGCTTGACGTACTCGATAACAGGTCTGCCAAGATGATAGTATAGGTTAAAGAAAAAGAGAGTTGAAATGGTGCAGGCGAGTAGGTCTGCTGCAGCAAATTTGATGAAGTTCATTCGACTGAGGCCTGCACTGATAAACATTGCATTACGAAAGCCAAAGGGGACAAATCTACCAAAAATTAAAGTAATGACGCCATATTTTTCAAAATACTGGTGCATAAGATGGATCTTATCCATGGAGATTGTCTTTTCAACCAGTTTAATCTTCCAAAGGCCGGGGCCAAATCTTCTTCCCATCCAATAAGCAATAAGGTCGCTGAAGTAGGCTCCAGCGTAGACTCCAATAAATAAGGGGATGGCATTGTCGGGGTGAAGGGAAGCAAGAATGCCCGAAGTCAGCAGCATTCCGTCCTCTGGGATAGGAATACACAATCCCGCCAAAAGTAAAAGGCCGAAGATGAGGTAAGGTGCAAGCTCTATATTGCCTGCGATATATCCGAGAATCTCTTCCATCGCAAAATAATAAGCTTCTTTGGATGGTGGGTAAAGTAAATAATTGTTCGTTAACTGCCTAAAATCCTTGCATTTATATACTAAAAATCATTATTCTTTAGGCTAAAGCTTTTTGTAAATATTACGAAGAGTAATTGAGAATTATTTTAGCAAATACCGGAGAAAAAAATGTTTGAACCTAAAGCATACGTTCCAAACCCGATTGTAATCGAGCAAACTTCGCGCGGTGAAAGACAATATGACATATATTCGAGACTGCTTCTCGACAGAATCGTTTTTCTTGGAACACAAGTAAATGACCATGTTGCCAATCTTATTATGGCGCAGATGATGTTTTTAGAGCAGGATGATCCTGATGCTCCAATTCACCTCTATATCAATAGTCCAGGTGGTTCTGTTTATGCTGGGCTTGGAATTTACGATATCATGCAATATATTAATGCTCCTGTTTATACATATTGCGTAGGAATGGCAGCATCGATGGGGTCATTGCTACTTAGTGCAGGAGAAGCTGGGCACCGCTATGCTCTCCCCCACAGTCGAATTATGATTCACCAGCCACTTGGTGGTGCCCAAGGGCAGTGTTCAGATATTCAAATTCAAGCTAAAGAAATTGAAGATCTTAGAAAGCAGTTGAATGATATCTATGTTAATCATACAAAGATGGACTTTGATAAGGTTATGCTCGAAACTGATCGTGATAACTACTTAGGGCCGAATGATGCGATCGAACTTGGACTTATCGATCACGTAATTACAAAGACAAAGAAAGCTTAAATATTTACGATAGGATTTATCATGACAAAAGAAAAGGGATTCGGTGGAACTCTAACTTGTAACTTCTGTGGAAAATCTCAGAAAGAAGTGAAGAAGCTTATTGCAGGACCTGGGGTCTATATTTGTGATGAGTGTGTAGAGCTCTGTAACGATATTATTTACGAGGATTCTGTAAAAAGTAATACTAGTGTTGCATTGGATAATGTTCCAAAGCCACACGAAATTAAAGAGCACCTCGATCAGTATGTTATTGGGCAAGACCGTGCAAAGAAGATTATCTCTGTTGCAGTTCACAACCATTACAAGCGTGTAACTCACGAAGGTAACAAGGCTAAAAAGGGAGATGTTGACCTTGCGAAATCAAACATTTTACTCGCAGGGCCAACTGGTTCAGGAAAAACTCTTATCGCACAATCTCTCGCAAAGTACTTAAATGTACCATTTGCGATTGCTGATGCAACTTCTTTGACTGAAGCTGGTTACGTTGGTGAGGACGTTGAAAATATTATTCTTAATCTTCTGCAAAATTGTGATTATGATGTTGAGCGAGCTGAGCGTGGAATTGTTTACATCGATGAGATTGATAAGATCGCAAAGAAAGGTGAGAACGTTTCGATTACACGCGATGTATCTGGAGAAGGGGTACAGCAAGCACTTCTAAAGCTTATTGAGGGAACAGTTGCTGCTGTTCCTCCAAAAGGTGGAAGAAAGCATCCTCAACAAGAATTCATTCAGGTTGATACAAAAAATATTCTATTCATTGTTGCGGGCGCATTCGTCGGCCTTGAAAAGATTATTGAAAAGCGTCTGACGAAAAAACCAATGGGTCTTTTGGCAGAAGAGAAAACACCAGAGCAATCTGTTGTTGAAAAACTTGGTGGAATTGAGGCAGAAGACTTAGTGCGCTTTGGACTTATTCCAGAATTTATTGGACGTCTTCCAGTCAACGCTCTTTTGACTGAACTGGATGAAGATGCACTTGTTCAGATTCTGACAAAGCCCAAAAATGCAATTACCAAGCAGTATCAAAAAATGTTTGAATTTGACGGGATTGAGCTTGTATTTGAGGAAGATGCTCTTAATGAAGTTGCGAAAATTGCATTAGAAAAGAAAACTGGTGCCCGTGGCCTTCGCTCAATTCTTGAGCAGTCGATGATGGACATTATGTATGAGATCCCTTCAAATGATAAAGTATGTGAGGTCATAATCACATATGAATCTATTCTAGGTACAGAGCAACCTAAGTTGATCGAAGGGGAACGCAAGATCAATTCAGGGCCAACTGAGAGTAAATCCTTCGATAAGAAAACAGCATCTTAGATAAAGCGCATTGAAAGAAATTTTAATATTTGAAGAAGGGAGCAAGTTGCTCCCTTTTTTTATTATATTACAGTTACTTAGGTCTTAAATGAAATTATTTTAGGAAATAAAAGCCTAGCAGCTTTTTTTGACCCAGGTTTATTTATAAGAGACAATAATGTAAGAGCTCGACTCATTTATCTCTAGGATGGAGATTGTCGAAAGTTTTAAAATAGTGCAGGAGGTACTATGCAAGATAAGAAGGCCAAAGGCGCCAGGCTCCCATTGCTGCCGCTTCGAGACGTCATAATCTTTCCCCATATGGTTGTTCCTCTCTTCGTTGGAAGAGAAAAGTCAATTGCTGCCCTTGAAGAGGCAGTAGAAAATGACAATGAGTTATTTTTAGTAACTCAGAAAGACGCCAGCATTTTAAATCCGGAAAGAGAAGACATTTACGAGATCGGTACTGTGGTAAATGTAATCCAAATGCTGAGGCTCCCAGATAATACTGTAAAAGTATTGATTGAGGGAAAGTATAGAGCACGCATCGATCAATTCGAAGGGTCGAATGAAGGATACTGGTCAACAGTAACTGAGTGTGAGGCCGAAGATATTGATGAAGTACAGCTAGAAGCAGTTATGCGAACCTTAAAAGGTGTATTTGAGCAGTATGTAAAGCTTAACAAGAGAATCCCTCCTGAGCTTCTGATGAGTATCCAATCCATTACTGATCCATCGAGACTTGCAGATATTGTAGTTGCTCACCTGACTCTTAAGATCGAAGAGAAACAGGAAATCCTTGAGGCAGTTAGTGTAGAGCAGAGACTTTATAAACTACTTGAGAAGATGCAAGGTGAGATTGAAATCATCAATGTTGAAAAACGCATCAAATCATCTGTAAAAGAGCAGATGGAAAAGTCACAGAAAGAGTACTACCTGAATGAGCAGATGAATGCGATTCAGAAAGAACTTGGAAAAGATAAGTCTGAGTCGGAAGAACTTGAAGATAAGCTTGCGGCAAAAAATATGCCTGAAGATGCCAAAGAAAGAATAGAGAAGGAACTTAAGAAACTTAAGGGAATGTCTCCAATGTCTGCGGAGAGTGCTGTTTCCAGAAACTATATTGACTGGATGTTAAATCTTCCATGGGATGAGTATTCAGAAGACGATAACTCTGTAGACCATGCTCGGCAGGTGCTTGATGATGAGCACTATGGACTTAAAGATATTAAAGAAAGAATTGTAGAATACCTCGCTGTTAAGTCACTCGTTGGCGATGAAGGCAAGGGAACAATTCTTTGCCTGGCAGGACCTCCTGGAGTTGGTAAGACTTCAATTGGGCAATCTCTCGCTCATTCACTAAATAGAGAATTCGTAAGAATTTCCCTTGGTGGTGTGAAAGATGAGTCTGAGATTCGTGGACATAGAAGAACCTATGTTGGTGCTATGCCTGGTAAGATTATTCAAGCGCTTAAGAAAGCAGGCAAGAGTAATCCTCTCATTCTTCTTGATGAGATTGATAAGATGGGCTCTGATCAAAGAGGTGATCCATCATCAGCAATGCTAGAAGTTTTAGATCCAGAGCAAAACAAGACTTTTACCGATCACTATATTGAAGCAGAATATGACCTTTCAAAAGTAATGTTCGTTATGACTGCTAATGATATTTCAAGAATTCCAGGTCCACTTAGAGACCGAATGGAAATTCTTCACCTTCCTGGCTACACGCCAGATGAGAAGATGATGATCGGTAAGAAATATCTTGTAAAAAAAGCAGTGAAGTTCAATGGGCTTGTGGATTTTGATCTAAGTATTAGCGACAAAGTCCTGATGGAAGTAGTTAAGGGATACACTAAAGAAGCTGGTGTTCGTGGGCTCGAGAGATGCCTGAATACGATTGCTAGAAAGACTGCGACTAAAGTTGTTGAAGATAAGATTGAAGCTGGTAAGAAGTTCAATATTACCTCGAAAAAGCTTAAGGATCTTCTTGGGCCAAAGAGATTTGATTCAACTGATATTGAAACAGAACCTCAGATCGGTCTTGTTAATGGACTTGCCTGGACATCTGTTGGAGGTGAAGTTTTAAATATTGAGGTTGTTACAATGCCAGGGCATGGCAAGATTCAAATTACTGGTAAGCTAGGTGACGTTATGATGGAGTCTGCTAAAGCGGCACTCAGTTATGTTCGATCAATTAGTGATCAGCTTGGGATTGAACCAGTTTGGTATGATGAAAATGATATCCATATCCATGTACCAGATGGAGCGACACCAAAAGATGGGCCTAGTGCAGGTATTACTATGGTTACTGCGATCACTTCAGCAGTTACAGGTATTCCCATTCTTCAGGATGTTGCGATGACTGGTGAAGTAACCATTAGAGGACGTGTTCTTCCAATTGGTGGGCTTAAAGAAAAAATGCTAGCAGCAAAACAAGTGGGAGTTAAGACCATCATCATTCCAAAGAAAAATGAGAAGGACTTAATCGAAATTGAAGACCAGATTCAATCTGGCCTAGATATCCACCCATGTTTTCATGTTGAAGAAGTACTTAAGCTTGCACTTGATCTTGAGAAACCAGAGACTTTTATGAAGATTGTTGGACTCAAAGTATTAGATAACGACAGTGATCTAGATATTGCTAATTAATTGTTAGTTTAAAAGATACGTTTTGAAAGGGATCCATTTGGGTCCCTTTTTTATAGAT
>JAGLCH010000026.1 GCA_023146355.1 Bacteriovoracaceae bacterium
TTCACTAATAATGAAATTGTTTCATTGGGATTTATTGGTTTAAAAGGTGGATGTAAATGGCACAAATATATGAGAGAGCTAGGACTATTTGCCAAGCATAATGCAAACTTTGTTAGTGAACGTAGGTACCGTATGACCTACAGAATTGTTCGCACAAGTTAACTACTTTTGAAGCCCTGTAAAAAAAGAAGTGAACAGAGCGATTTGAAAACGTGATAGTTCACTTACTTTTGCCATTAAGATCATAGGGCTTCCCTTTAGGGCGATTGTGGCAACGAGTTCATTTCTATCTGCTGAGTACTCTGAAATCTCAAAGCTTTCTGTGAATTGTGATTGGTAGTGACTCATAACCTGCTTTTCAAAGTCACTTCCTTCAAAAGTTTCGGGAAAGCGCTTACCCTCAATACGACATTGGACTAATTTATTTTTCTCATGCTCTTTTGCTCCACGTCGCATTGAATTGTAGATAATTTTCAAGTCAAAACTTCCGAGGTTCTTCTTTAGTAAAAACCACAATTCTTCCATGAAGGATGTGCGATCATTTGGCCAAAGCTGATGAAGATGCTCGAGGGTAGGGAATAGGTTTTCAAGCAACTCTAGGTTATTTTGGATCGTCCAGGAATCAATACACTTCTGGAGAATATCTGCTGCTAATTCATGATCAAGATCTTTGAAGTTGTCGCTATTAACGGCAAAATCTTCACAAGGGCGAACTGGAAAGAATTTGTATTCTTCCCCAAGTGTTGCCATAAGTTCTTCGGACTCAAGCTCCTTAGGATAAAGAAGAGTGTCAATTTTATGTGTTTTGATATCATCCAAGTTAATAACTTGGCCTCCATCGCTATTTCCATCTATAAATGTCTTGAGTTCAAACTGATTCTCGTTTTTTACTAATGCAAGTGTGAAGTCCATCTTTACTCTATTTCGCTGTATTAATGTATTTGAAGGGATTTATACTATCACTAATTGCCTCATGTGAGTAGGAAATACTGGCTTCCCTGGGACGCGGTTTTACCCTAAAATAGAGTAATGAAACTTGCTTATCTATTCATAATATTACTTTTTGCAACGACAATCTCGGCCCAAGATGAACGGGATTTTCGCAGCGTTTTTACGGGAAATATTGGCAAGAAGGTTGATCGACAAGGTGATGTAAAATATAAGTGGAAGGTTAATACACCCTTTTACCAGTTAGATTTAACTGGAGACAATATTGAGGAAAGTATAGGCTTTGAAAAAAAGGATGGAGAGGACTGGATTCACTTTTTAGACCTCTTAAAGCGGCCATTTAAGAGCTTTCGTTTTGACCCCAAGGGTGGTGATTCTCGACTATACAAAATTCAAATGCGGAAAATTAGTTCAACGAGTAAGGTTTTAATCCTCTATTACTTTGAGGGAAAAACTAAAGCGGTGGACTATATCTCAACTGCGCGACTTTACTTTGTCACCATCGATAACAATATGCTTTCCACGATTAAAATATATAAGGGGCCATACTATTTGTATGAGAAAGAGGAGCATCCTGAACACTATCATCGAAGACGATTTCAAGTGGGAATCTATGATTTCAACAAGGATGGAATCAAAGAGATCTATACCAAGTACCACAAAATTGTGCGTGTTTTCACCTACCGTGGTAATGGAAAATGGCTAACGCGTTAAACAACTATGAGGCCTTTTTAAAGTGGTCCTTATCATCGTTTTTCTTACGTGATGGAAATTGAGTAATGTTATCAGGAAGAACATTTTTGCTTCTTCGAGTAACTCTGAGTCCTTGCATGATTCCAATCCAGATCATCACAGGCAGTGCCATAAGAAACAACATCATGGGTACAATAGAGCCATCTGATCCTGTTTCCTGAGTAGAAACTTGATCCACCTGCTTATTGCTGAAATTGAATCCAGTGGATTGGCCCGCTGGGAGTTGAGGATCTTGTTCTGCAGAAATTTCAGTAATTGGCGAAACAGAAGGTCCTCTTTGGGCCCAAGCTATTCCTGAAATTAGGGGGAATAGTACCAAAAAAATACAAAATGCTTTTCTCATCATAAGACTCCTTTCTCCTCAGTAATATATTCGGCATATTGGCGAAAATATTGAGAAGTTCGCTTATTCACTCCATTTTACAGTAGTTGAGTAAAATGTTCGTCGGGGCAACATTTTCGACTCGCTGTAAAAAAGATCATTGCTTAGCAAATATAATGAGTTGCAAAAAAACGCCTTATAATTTTTCTTCAATAGATTCTTTTTCTTCGTAGCAGTGAAGTAATTTTTCCTCTACTGCATTTCTTTTTATACTCAGACCTTCATACTGTTTCTGTCGATCTGAGGTGTGATTTGCAAAGTCAAAGTCTTCGATTACTTCTTCAAGCTCAAGTAATTCTATTTCGAGTTGCTCAATCTCCCTAGGTAGAGCTTTGATTCTCTGTTTTTCTTTATTGCTCAATTTCTTAGAAGATGTCTTAACTTCAGTTACTGTTTCATTTTCTTTAGATTGAGTTGGAGTGGTATCGCACTCTGATAAGTTAAGTAAATTTTCAAGTGCCACTGCTTCGAGGTAGCTTTCTGCTTGCGCGTAGCCGCCCTCAAAGTTTTCAATAGAGTTATTAGTGATTAGCCAAACTTTATTAGTAACGGTGCTTAGAAATGTTCGATCGTGGCTAATAATAATTACAGATCCTTCAAATTCACCAAGCTTTTGCTCTAAAATCTGAAGTGTTTCCAGGTCCAGGTCGTTGGTGGGCTCATCAAATATCCATAGATCGCCAGGTCTCTTTAAGTTAAGTGCCATTTGTAGTCTATTCTTCTCACCTCCAGACATGGTGGAGATTGGTCGCTTAACTTCATTTCGATCAAAGAGAAAGCTTTCAAAGTAAGTGATAACATGAACACTGCGACCGCCAGGGAGATGTACATAGTCTTCGCCTTCGCCCAGTAGCTCATAGGGAGTAGAACTAAGATCTAACTCCTCACGCTTTTGAGAGAAGTGTTGAATGATGAGATCATCTGCTCTCTTAACAGTCCCGCTTGTAGCAGCAAGGTTTCCAGCAACAAGGTTTATCAAAGTTGTCTTCCCGACACCATTGGGGCCAACAAGGCCGATCTTATTACCCTTTGCTATTGAAAGGTTAAGCTCTTTAAAAAGTAGCTTATCAGGAAATTCAAACCCAACATTCTTTAGGCCAATTAATTCTTTTGTTTTTCTATCTGAGCTGACGATTGAAAGTTCAAGGGTCTTCTTGGCGGATGCCTTGAGCTCAGCAACACTTCCTGCCAATGCATGAAAGCCTTCTACTCTTTTTTTACTTCGACATCCTCTTGCCTTAATCCCCTGACGCATCCAGGCCGTTTCCCGTCTCAATCCGTTTTTTAGTCTCTCGAGAACTCTCTTTCTTTCCTCTTCTTTTTCAGAAAGGAACTCGAGGTAATCGGGATAAGTTCCTTCAAATTTTGCAATCTCACCATTTAAAATGTGACAGATTTTATTGGTAAGCTTGCTGAGTAGGTAGCGATCGTGGGTTACGATAATGAATGTACTATTTGAGCTTTCAAGTTCATCTTCAAATAGCTTAATAGACTCAATATCAAGATGGTTAGTCGGTTCGTCCCAAAGAACAACATTAGCTTTAGAGGAGAGACCTAAAGAAAGTAGAATCTTCTTTTGCTCTCCGCCACTTAGGTCTTTCACAAATTTAGTAAGGTCATAATTACCAAAATGTTTAAGATACGATTGATAAGAGCTAATCGTATTCCAACCGTCAAGATGCTCGAATTGTTCTAGCAGATTTTTTTGCTTTTCAATTAAGCGTGTAGTGTCATTTGGAGTATTATTATTTTCAAGCTGGGTATTGATTGTTTCAAGCTCTGTTTGAATTTGTCCCAATATCGGATAAAAGTGAAAAATATAATCTAAAACAGTGGGATTTAGATTCTCATCTAGAGGTAGCTCCTGAGGAATATAAAAGATCGAAAATCGCAGGGTCTCATCATCAAGGCCTTTCGCCTTGGAGAAGTTGAACGATGGAACAGAGATATCTGGGGTGACTTCCTCGCATAAGATTTTAAATAGCGAGGATTTACCCTTTCCGTTGAGTCCTAAAAGACCAATTTTATCACCCTTACGAATGGTTAAGTTAGCGTTTTTAAAGATGATTTTCTCTCCAAAAGCTAAATTAATATTTGTCAGATTGCATAGAATTCCCATTCGGTAAGTCCTTCTCTTTGTTTATTTGTTCTCAGATACTATATATTTTGAAGCTTTTATTGTAAAAGGTGTTCATGGACCTAAAGCAGTATAAAGCATTAAAAAGTGAGCGCCAGCTTGAACTCAAGAGAGAAGAGGAAAAGCACAGGAAATTGTGTTTTTCTTGCTGTCGTCCTGTAAAGCACTGCTTTTGCTCCCATATTAGGGCATTTGATCCTAAGATGAAAATAGTACTACTTATGCACCCTATGGAAGCGCGAAAAGAGAAGGTTGGAACGGGTCGTCTTACCCATCTAACTCTCAAAGGTTCTGAGATTATTACAGGTGTTGATTTTGGCAATAATTTGCGAGTTCGGCAGTTGCT
>JAGLCH010000260.1 GCA_023146355.1 Bacteriovoracaceae bacterium
TCTATTTCTTCTGCTAGGGCCTTTTCCTTTTCTCTAGCAAAACCGTCCTCTAGATGCCACTTACTTACTGCCATAAATTACCCCTTATCACATCCCCCACAGATAATATAAATTTTGAGAGGGTGGTAGTTCTATCTCACCAAACGAATCCAGATGATCTTAAGTCTAACTTTCTATGTTGAATATTTTTATGAATTGATATCTTACTGAGCAATCTATCTCGATACCTAGGCACTGTCTCGAAAACTGCCACACGCCCACACGCCCAGGTGAATGCAATCTCTAGTTGCTCGGTGGTGTCACATCGCTTAATAACTCTTATTAGATATTGCAGATACCTGTAACCAATATCACTGCGATAACTTTCCAAGTTCGCCATGCCCTGTTTTACCATGGCTCTACACCATTCTGTTCTACGAATGCAATCCTGAATGCTTCATAGGCCTTCTCTTTGGTATCGTGTAGTCCAAGATACTGTGTCTTACCACCATTAGAAATATTGGCCGACCATCTACTTCCATATGCCGTAATACCTCTTTTCTTACCACGATGTAGGCTCTTGGCGTTGTCGGATCTCGACACCCACACAAGATTTTCTACGGCACAGTTTGATGGATCACCATCTAGGTGTTTTATCAAGTGTGTGCCTGGACTATCTATTGGCATGTACTTTAGGGCAACCAATCTATCCACTCTCCTACGATAGGATGTGCAGAAAGTTATAAACAATGCCTTTCTACATGTAGATCCTACATAGGCCAAATACGTCAGAGCATATCTATCTTTATTAACTAAAAATATCCGACCGTCCCTACCAACAATATGATTGTCCCTATAATCCAAAATTTACCACCTTTTAATTTGTTAAAGACTACAACACCCCTATAAAATTGACAAGCAAAATACCGCTAGGTAGTATTAAAGACATGGTAAGTATGACTAAAGATCAGAGAATAAAGATGCGTAGGAGATTTGAAACAACTCTAAGAAAGTTGTGGATGGAGTCGCCCTATAGGTCTACTGCATTGGCGAGGGCCAAGGTCTCAGTCAAGATAGGCAAGTATAAAAACGGTAAAGACAAATATAAAGTAAAGTACAGATGTGGCAATTGTGGACATCTCTTTGAGGACGGTAGCGTTGAGGTCGACCATAAGACAGAATTGACGAGGGCCAAATGGGACATCCCCCTGGATGAAGATATGGGGAATTTAGTTCCATGGATGGAGAGTCTGTTCTGTGACACTGATGCGTTACAGATATTATGTAAAGTTTGCCATGCTAAGAAAACAGCAAGATATATGAGATTCTTGCGATCAGGGGCCAGTGACCTATGACACCAACACAAAACACATGGCTTACTGCCTTGAAACACTCTGCATTTACGGACTCCGTGATGTCCTGTTACTTAGGATGTAAAGACTATAAAAAGTACTTGGCCTCCCAGAAAATTGGCGACATCGTAATGGTGCTGGACTTGATGGAAAAGGCGATAACAGTGATACATCGGCATCAACCTCTCCACTTGATGGATAATAAGAAATTTTGTGAGTTGAAGGAGATGGTTGTTGCTGGGAGAGGTTTGTAATGAAGAAATCTAAGCAATTCAAACCTAAGAAGGTACAGGGCAATAGAGTATTCAATCGCAACACCTCCACAGAGAGATCTAAATTATATGACCAGACCTGGCAGATATATCGCTATAGGTTCCTACATTACAATAAGAGATGTTACGCTTGTGGAAGTGAAGAGAAACTACATGTCGACCATCTGTTGCCCCATAAAGGAGATGTAGATTTATTTAAGAAATTAAATAATCACATACCACTCTGCGATAGGTGTCACGGACAAGTAACGACATTGTTCGACAGATTTAAAATCCCTCGCCAGGAAGAGAAATTAAAATGGTTGCATGATAAACGGGCAGAATGTGGTGTTGTATCTAGTGTTAAAGTTCTGACCCGTTATGGTAGATAGATTACACAGGTTGTAATTTCTCATAGGCCTTTAGGATTTCATGGTCAAGCACCTCGGCCTGTTCCATATAGGTGCCTAGGTAATTAACGTACTGGCTCCTATTCTTTTGAAACGCCTCCAAAGCTACAATACGTCTACGCCACTCTTGCATTGGTATTGCTACGAAACCATGCTTAACTATTTCCTCCTCTATTCCCACATCAGGACAGAAGATACAGCTACCAGTTTCAAATAACTCAAATGATTGACAGGGGTCTCCATCAGTATTCTCTGCTGGCCCCACGTATTCCAAACATGTCCCATTGCTTGTTAGGATCTTAAGTCCTTCCACTAGATTGTCTTTAGTTATCATTTAGCACTCCCTCTCACTCGGCCCACCAATGTAGACCTTCTCGTTTATCCAATAGTAAAAATTTGGCAATTGTCACATTAAAACAACTAGGGTTCAATCGCAAAATCTCGCCATTGGCCACAGTTGCCACGGTGTAGTGTTTTCTAAATAGCGTTATGGCCTGGGCCACCGTTAAACTACACCCTATAACCTTATCCTCCATATCAATACTTACCTTATTTAC
>JAGLCH010000261.1 GCA_023146355.1 Bacteriovoracaceae bacterium
ATATTTTTTTAATTTGTTATTCGATACGTTAATAAATTAACGATTTTCTAAGATATCAAGTTTTTGACTTGTTTCCGACTAGTAATCTGTTAAACAACTAGAACTACAACTTTTTGAACTGCAACAATAACTAACAAATATACATCTTAGTTACGTCGGAAATAGACAAACTTTAATCTGATCTTTCTCATCTTGATATTGTCACCGAAGTGACAAACTTTCTAATCATATTCAATTTTTAAAGAGCTAAACTGAGCCGCACAAAATTAACGAAAGCGTTACTTAATGTTTTCGTTAATTTGTTTTGATCAATTTGTTTCAACGAGATGCATATTATGTTTTAGAACCACATAGGTCAAGTGTTTTTTAATTAAATAATTAAAAAAATTTACTTCTTTTGGTTGCTGCCTTAACTGCCCGTAATCACAGCGTCGACCCCAAATATAATGGCCGCGTTTTAAGAGATCAGCTAGTTCTTTTGAAAAGAATTCACTTTCTAAACATAAATATTTTATTATTTTAGGTGTTTATGTGAACGCTTAGCTAGACGCTTTTCCATCATTTCTTGAAATAGCATATTTCTGAGCTTAGGAGTCGGCTCCAACTCAAACAAAAATGAGTTTTTAAGCTCAACTATATTCTGCTGACGTAGCTTCTCTGACTGCTCGATTTCACATTTTAGAACTTCAAAAGTATCCACGATCAAATCTCCATAGTAATGACTGATACGAACTTCTCGGAAGTCTGAGCGGAATCATTAGCGATTTAGAAATGAGAAAAAAATGCCTCCGAGTTAATTCGGAGGCATCTGTTTGCGGATTATTTAGTTCTTTTATTGATCTGTTGTTTCAAAGTTGCAGGCCGAGTTGGTGATATCAAGCATTATGATTTAAGTGGATATCCATTTTTATCAAGTGTTGCCAAAATAGTATTCTCTGCACACTTTATCAGCTCACTATCAAGTGTTTTACTAGGGTCCAAGAAGGTTGACTTAATCGTAACGGCCTTCTTTCCTTCTCCAAGGTCAAATACTGTTACAATTTTTCGATCTACAAACTCCTTGATTTTTACTTTTTTAAGACAATCGAGGATATTCCCTACAGGCTCATTAATATTAGCAACTACAGTGCAGTCAAATGTAGCTGAAGGGAACTTTGGAAGTGGCCTGTATTTCGTTTTGTCTTTTAATGGCCTACCGTTAAAAGCAGAAAGGTTGATCACTGCTAGCGACAGATTCCCCTTCACCTTATAGTCTTTTAATAAAATTGGATGCGCGGAAATAACAGCTCCGTGCATCTTCCCCATAATTCGGACATTTAAATATTCATGAGGATGACAACCTACCCACTCATCTGGAGCAAGAACATTTTTGAATTTTGGGTTTTTATCACAAATATCAAAAGGAACATTTAATGCACCTAAGAGTCTTTCAACAGTATTTAGTAATTCAAGATAGCAGGATTTTTCTTTATCGTAGTAAGCAATTACCAAATGGTCTTCCTCTCGAGAAAAAGACTTCGAGTCATCAAAATATGCCCTTCCAATTTCAAAGATTTTAAAGCGATCACTGTTTTTATTATTGACTGCAATAGATTCCAAAATAGATGGAAGTAGTGACGGACGCATTCTGTCCGCATCTTCTGACAGTGCATTGAGAAGCTTAAGTCCATTTAAAGACGGCCACTGAGACTTCTTAAGCAGTTTATCGCCAACCAAGGGGTAAGTCATAACTTCACATGCGGAAGCGTTGTAAACCATAAAGTCACGTGTTTTGCGCTCAATCAGTTTTGCAGTACTTAAGCGAACAGGAGCAACTTCTGCCAGAGGAGCAGTGGGAACAATATTATCATAGCCGACAATACGCCCTATCTCCTCGACAAGATCAGCTTCACACTCAATATCTTTAGTTGCACGATAAGTGGGAACAGTGATTAAAAGCTCACAACCTTTCGCTTCAACATTAAAATCAAGAGCAGAAAAAATCTCCACAATGCGATTGTGACCGATCTCTTTCCCTAAGATTCTTTCAATTTTGGAAGAGTTCGTTTTTATTGTAAGAGGAGATACTGATTTAAAATCAGAACCGTCATATTCGAGCTTACCAACCACCTTTGCCGATGGGTTAAGTTCAAAAATCAGCTCAAGAGTTCTAAAAAGAGTCCTCTCCATAAGATTTGAATCTAGTGTTTTTTCATAGCGCTGAGATGAATCAGTCCGAAGACCGAGGCGTGTTGAAGTCTTTCGAACCTCAGCAGCTTTCCAGTTAGCAACTTCAATAAAAAGATCGGAAGTGTCGGCCACAACTCCGCTATTAAGACCTCCCATAATGCCACCAAGAACAAGAGGGCCATCGCTGTCACAAATGACTGTGTCGGTAGGAAGAAGCTTGCGCGATTGATCATCGAGGGTGATGAAATCAAGCCCCTCTCCAGTTCGCTTAATGAAAAGCTTATCGCCAGCAATCTTTGAACGATCAAAAATATGAAGGGGCATCCCAAGCTCAAGCATTACATAGTTAGATATATCGACAATAGAATTAATAGGACGAAGACCACACGAATTGAGCCGCGCTTTTATCCATTCTGGAGAATCTGCAACTTTAATCCCACTAAGGGAAAGCCCGTAGTAACCGAGACAACATGAATCCGTATCTACAACTGGTGTGACTGGAGATTTTTCTGTTGAAAATTCAGCGCGCAATTTATTCATCCACTTCGCATCAAATGGTGTTTTTAGTGGGGCACCGAAAATAGTTGAGAACTCACGTGCCATTCCATAATGCCCCCACAAGTCAGGACGGTGAGTAATTGACTTATTATCAACTTCAAGAAGAACATCTTTTTTCTGATTCATATACTCAATGAGATTCTGCCCCACAGGTGCATTTTCAGGCAGTTCGATAATGCCTTCTGAATTATCTGAAAAACCGAGTTCTTCATCAGAGCAAATCATCCCCTCTGAAAGGAAGCCTCTAATCTTCTTTGGTTCAAGGGTTAGGCCGCCAGGAAGAGTCGTTCCTGTTGGGGCATAACAAATATTTAGTCCTACGCGGACATTTGCAGCACCACAAACCACCTCGATCTTATCGCCTTTCTGGTTTAGAATAAGCGTAACAAGGTTTAACTTGTCTGCTTCAGGATGCTTGCGAATAGATTCAATGTGCGCCACATGAACCTTCTCGAAGTATTCACCGCTTGAAATGATATCTTCCACTTCAGCAGTGGCCAGTGTAAACCTCTCGCCAATCTCTTTGGGAGAAATTTTTGGGATCTCTACAAAGTCCTTAATCCAATCAATTGATATCAACATATATAACTCCGATTTCTAATAATCTTTAAATTGTGAATTGAAACGTAGGTCAGCTCCATGAAGGTGACGAATATCATCAATCCCGTATCTCATCATAACTAGACGATCGAGACCAAGGCCAAACGCAAAACCGTTATACTGCTCAGGATCGATTCCTCCGGCCTTAAGAACATTTGGATGAACAATTCCACAAGGAAGCAATTCAACCCAACCTACCTGCTTACAAACAGAGCACCCCTTACCACCACAGATAAGACATTTTATATCGAGTTCAAATCCAGGTTCTACAAATGGAAAGAAGCCAGGGCGAAGACGTACTTCTACTTCTTTTTTAAAGATCTCAGAAAGAAGAGTTTTCATAAAATAAATCAGATTAGATACAGATATATTCTCTCCTACGAGCATTCCCTCAAGCTGATGAAAAACCATTTCGTGACTTGCATCAGTTCTTTCGCAGCGAAAGACCTTACCAGGCCCGATAAATTTGAATGGCGGTTTACGCTCGGTCATTCCATGAACTTGAATTGTACTTGTATGGGTACGAAGCAACTTCTTTTTCTCTTCAGGCCCATGAGGATCATGAAACCAGAAAGTGTCTTGCATATCACGCGCAGGATGATCTCCTGGGATATTAAGGGCCTCAAAATTGTGGAACTCATCTTCGATGTGTGTTCCATCGAGGACTTCAAACCCCATTGATATAAAGATATCTTCAACCTCACGCTGAATGATATTTACAGGATGAAAGCTACCGTGATTGGTGTCATTCACAGAAATGGAATTTCTCATAGAAATATCAATCTTATTCTCATCGAGCTTTTTATTGATAGTAGCGAGTTCTATCCCCTGAAGCTTAGTATTAACGAGCCCCTGCATTTCAGTCTTTAAAATATTTGCCTTTGAACCAATTGTCTTGCGCTCTTCATTCGTAGCATCTTTCAAAGACTTTAAAACATCAGAAATGGGACCTTTCTTACCGAGATACTCGGCCTTCAAATTTAATACATCTGATTGCTCAGATAGTGGTGCGAGCTTTTCCTTAAAGATAACAAATAACTCGTCTAATTTTTCAATCATCTACAACATCCTAATTTTAGGGATTTTTTGATACAGCTATATTTTTGGATTTTTCCACAGCTAGGGTGGAATTTCAATACCGAAGCGATAAAATGATAAATTACATATTTTGGAAGAACTTTTTGAGGGAGGCCAAAGGCTTTTTGAAGTTTCCGACATCGTAGATTTCAGTAAATTCCTTCAAAATTTTATTAATATTTGTCTTTGAGAGTTTCCCCTGAGCAAGGCCGGCAACAAAGTTGTTGGCAATAATAAAAACACACGAGAGTGCTGTGATTTGATGAGAATTAAGACCTTGTGGGAACCCCTCACCGTTGGGGAGCTCATGATGCTGAATAATAATAAACTCTGTTTCAGGGAAACCACTAAAGTAGAGAGCAACCTCGGCGGTGTTCATAGCATGAACCTTATACTCTTCCTGCTCCTCTTCACTAAACATCTCCAAATTAGGGTCATTCAAAGAGGTAACCTTATGGAGGTCATCATTAATCAGAAGACAATCGTGAATGATTGATGCTAATCCAAGCTTAGAGCGCATAATATCATTGCCCCACCCCATATCATTTAATATGGCCTCACAAACATACATGGTAAGCACTGCTTGTTCAGATAAGTCGCGGTCTTGAAATGGATAAATTTTTAAAACATTTATCAAATCACGGCAATCTCGATAGACTCTAAAGGTTTTATCTATAAGCTTTTTGGTGAGAAGAATAATATGGTCAGAAACACCAATCGTTCGAATATATTCATGAATAATCGCAACAGAGCTGATCTGTGCAGAGAGAACACTCTCTTTAGCTATCCTAGGAGTGTGGAGAATCTTTAAGAGGCTCACTAAAGACTTTTCCAAAAACTGCAGGTGATCTTTTTTTTCTAGATAGAAGAAACGTACTTTTTTCTGAATATACTTTTGAATAAGTCCTTCATTGTAGGGCTCATTCTTATTAATTATTTTAGTAAACTTGGTCTCCGAGAGTTCGAGGTAGACGTCATAGGGAACTTTTTTAAAACGATAAAAATTTCTTACCTTAACAGGAAGGCAGCTTTCCCTATCCAACTCCACAGACGAGAGCTTCATCATCTCGCTATGAATCGCCTTAATTACCTTATTAACAGATTTTTTGAATAGCTCAATTTTAAGTGGTCTCTTGATAAAGCTATTGGCAAAGTTAATCTCGAAAAAATCTATAGGGAAACGTTTCTGGACTGGAGGTGCAGGCTCGATAAATATTATAGGCCGCCTTTCTGTTAACATGCAGACTTCATGGAAAACATTTTCAAGGGACTCCTCTTTGATCAGCGAATCGATAATTGTAAACAATGGAGGGCCCTGCTCGGCGATATGTCGGGCGACATCTCTGAGATTGAGCTTACAAGTTAGCTCAATCTTAGGATAATGAGCTTTAAAGAGATTTGAATAAATACCCCACTCATCTTTATTGTCACATATGAAAATTGCCTTCAAATATACTCCAGTTACAAAATTGTCCCACAGACACTTTTTGGCATTTTCGACTAAAAACTTGAGCTTTTTCTGGAATATTCAAGGGGTTGTAGATAAAAAAAGGAGCATGATGCTCCTCAACGACATATTATTGGTTAGTTACCTATAATGATTGAGAAATTCGCTTGTGAAAGCTCTTAAGCTCTTCCATAGAAACAGTGGCCGTTCCTGTCTTACCAACAACGACTCCAGCAGCACAGTTTCCAATCCAGCATGCTTCTTTCAAGGTGCTTCCCGCGAGAAGGGCCGAAGTGATGGCACTAATAGCAGTATCTCCTGCACCAGAGACATCAAAAACTTCATTCGCAAGAGTCGGGATAACTTCAAGACCTTTATTATTTTTTGTATCGAGTAGCGCCATACCATCGCCCCCCATAGTGATAACAATTTTCTCAAGCTTAAGCTTATCAATGAGGATTTCGGCCATTTTATCAATAGCAGTATCACTGTATCCCAACGATTGAACCATTAGCTCTGATTCAACCTGATTGGGTTTTAAGAGAGTAACACCCTCAAAGAAAATGGGAGGCGTCGTTCTACTAGGGTCCGCTGTTATTAATTTTTTTTCACCGCTAAAGATTTCAACAAGTCCGGCAATAAGCTCTCGTGAAAAAGTTCCCTTTCCGTAATCTTCGATAATCAGAGCAGAATGAGTATCAGCTTCCTTCTGCACACTTTCAAGAATTTGCTTTACAACAGAAGCTGAAACGAGCTCTTTTGATTCATAATCTACGCGACATATTTGCTGTGTATTAGTAACTATACGTTCTTTAAATGTAGTAGGTCTTCCAGGAACAGAGATAAGACAATTTGAATTCAGGGAACTCTCCTGCATCAAATTATGAAATACTTTCCCATTCAAGTCCTCACCGATTACACCACATAAAGTTGAAGGAACATGAAGGGTATTGAGGTTGTGTGAGATGTTGGCGGCAAGACCAAGTTTTAGCCATTCCCTAGAAACTTCTAATACCGGAACAGGAGCTTCCGGAGAGATTCTTTTCACATCACCATAGGTATACTTATCAATGCCGAGATCTCCAACAACTAAAATAGGCCCAAGACTTTTAAAGCCTGTTGAGATCTCATCAAATCTTAATTCAGAAAGAACACTCATTATCTATTCACCTTTACTTAGTAGTTCCTCTGCTGAACGTAGAATGCTTTCAACAGAAATCACAGACATGCAGGGATAATATGGACAGGATTCCCCCGCACATTTAAAACTCTCCCCACATACCACGCTGGGAACAATTGTTCGATTAATATTTAAATCCTTATGGAATGGCCCCCACCTTTTTGCTGACTGAACCTTAATTGGCGAATAAATGCCAATAGTTTTAACTCCCAAAATATTTGAAATATGAGTGGTTCCGGTACTCGGTCCGATGAAGAGATCAGCTTTAGATAAAACGCACATATAATCACGGAGCCCTCTTAAAGCACCGTTAAACAAAATCACGCGTCCATCAAGACTAGAATCTTGACTGAGTTCAGATTGCACCACATCAACATACTTTAAATCCGATGGAGTATGAGAAAGTAGAAAGAGGCACTTATCTTGATAAAGAGCATTTAGTCTTCGAATTATTTTTCCATAATTACGTGATGGCCAGTTAAGAGTGTGACCTGTCATTCCAGGATGAATGACAATCATTTTTTCATATTTAGGGAGCTCTGGGTGATCTTCTTGAAACTGCTTAAAGCAATTCTCCACCTCACCTGCCTCGAAATTAATAACTGGGGCAAACCTTACTTTCTCTTTATAGTCATAATTAATACCTAGAGGCTTAAGGAGTAGCATGTTGTAATCAATCTCATGCATCTCCACCAAAGATCTTTTCTGTCTCATCCCTTTATTAAGGAAGAAAAAAGTTTGCCATTTAGACCTGAGCCCACCACGAAATGGAACTCTCATAAGCCAAGATATTAAAGTTGGAAAATGCTTTCCACCAACATGAAGGTAAACTTTTGGCCTTTTTTCAGTAAAGAGGTTGTAGAGCCCCTTTAATCTATGGAATGCCCCCTTATCATGTTCAAGAATGAAATAATCATCTACATGTGGGTGATTGCGCACAATATCGGTACACTTACTTGAAATAATGAAAGTGATTGAGGCGTCTTTGTAGGTCTCTTTCAAAAGTTGGGCCATTGGGGTTGTTAAAATCAAATCTCCAATGGCATCACTTCGATTGATAATTATATTCATACTTTTATGCCCAGCTCTTTTCCTCTCGAGTGTGCTAAATCACAAATACAATCTAGAACTTGATCAAAGGAGAGATTGCTAGTGTCTAACTTTGTTGCATCATCTGCTTGTTTCAGAGGAGCAACAGCACGGCCAGAGTCACGCTCATCCCGAGTTTTTATATCTTCAATAATTTGATCAAGCTGAATTTCATTGTCTCCCTGCTCACGGAGTTGCTTTAGTCTTCTCTTGGCGCGGACTTCATT
>JAGLCH010000262.1 GCA_023146355.1 Bacteriovoracaceae bacterium
CGGAAGGCAGTCATCGCAGGTTTAGACTAGACTACTTGTTCTTACAGGACTTCTTTTCATCACAGTGTTCTTTGAGCGCCTTGAATTGCGCTATGCTATCGCTATTTTCATTATGAGCAACAGCAACTGTGCCAACAGTTCCTGCTTGAGCGTATGCAATGCTTCCAGTTCGGTCGATAAACATCCTGAGGCTACATTTGTGATTGAATGATGGCGAACTCTCATTATCTCTTATGCACAGGTATGTTTTTCCACCCTCTACGACATAGTGTGAAACTAAGACAGCATGAGTTTGAAATTTTTTACCCTGGTAAGTGAAAACAATTTGTGGCTGCTGATGATTATCAATTTTTTTAATTACTTCATCCATTAGTTTCTGCGAGTCCACTAGATGCATTTTAGTTGATCCTAGTGCCACCTTCATGCCGCTAAAGGTCATTGCCTTATCGGCCCAAGTCTTAGCAACTTTATCTGCAATATATGATTGAAGATCAGGGTGAGCAGAGAGTTCTTGGAGGTATTTAAACCCAGGTATTTCTCTAACCTTATTATTGGAAATATCGTCAATGATACCTTTGTAAAACTTTATGGCATTCTTGTATTTTTCACTTTTAGGACTTGCATTTAGGTCTTCTCTTTTTTCAGTACTATCAGGCTTGAAAAAACCTACACGATTAAATTTACTGGTGATTGAGGCATGGCCCCAGCAATAACCTTGTGTGCCTTTGATGGAGGCAATTCTCAGCGAACTCATATTTCTGAATAATAAAGAGTTTTCAGGCCGTGTAAGGTCACTGATAGATTCATCTATTGGTGGCTTTCTAAATATATCGAAATTATTTGGACAAAGAATAGAGCAATCACATAAATCTTTATTACAGTCTCCCCACGGGATACAGCTACAGACACCATTTCGTGTTTTTTGCATTAGCTTATCGAGAAAGGATAATTTAATCGGCTTGGTAGGATCTTCAACTGTGCATGAAATTGATGGACGGTGCTCCTCAAGTTTCCCTTCTTTTCTTAAGGCCTCAGTTTTATCCTCAATTTTCTTGTATTCATAATTACTTATGGCGCTACTTATTTGACGGACAGGAGCTGAAATTAGATTTTTAGCTGCTGTTAATGCACCGAGACTGTTTTGGTTGCATGAGGTGACAGTTAAAAGAAGCAATGCAATAAGAATTATAAACCTCACTGGATATCCTCCATCGCGTTTACAAGGTATTTAAGATGTGGCATTTCATCTTCCGCTCTTTTTTGGAGGCTTTTTAGGTTTCCATATTTTGTTTTTTTGCTTTGGAGATATCTACACATCTCCATTGTTATGGCCGAAGAGTCTTTGAATTGTGTCAGCATGGACTCGCATAGAAAACCGCTTCGCTTACCATTTAGGCGGGAGATTACATCATACTGTAACTTCGAGTTTATATTGCCTTGCTTAAGCCCTTTAGGCGTGACGAGCTTAAAGGCATATTTATAATCCTTTTTTTGCATTAATGATTTTATATCCATATCTTTGAAGTATTGACCATAGAACCCATTGTGGTCTTTTTCTGATATCTTCCGCGAGAATACTTTATTCCAATGCTTCAAAAGATCCTGTTTAACATGAGATTTTGACAGAGCAATATTTTTCTTAAATGAATGATTGAAGAATTTTTTTGCCTCTTTAATATCATGCCGATAAAGCACAGAAAGCAGGCCTGAATTTATTTCAAGAGGATCTATATCTTTTGGAATTAGTTTGATGGCCTTGTTGTAGATTTCTATTGATTTGTCTAGATAACCATAAAGTTCCAGTTCTCTCGCTAGGACAGCGTAGGCACTAAATTTTTGATGATTATTTAGTCCATCTGCGAGCTTGTGTTCCTTAATTAGTCTCTCAATTTTTTCAATCTCTAAGCTTTCAAGCGCATAAGAATGTGTGTAGGAAAAGGCAAAAAAAATAATGCCAAAGGCAACCATCAGATTACTCTTCATTTACACCCCTAAGCTATTTATATGATTTAAAGCATAAGCGAGGACCTCTGAGATAATTATCTAAATCTTCGCACCATCATTATCGCCGCATTGCAGAGTCAGTGTCAAAGGAGCATATTTGACCACCGCTCAGAATGCAGCGAGTTTTTTGCGAAGTTTGCCCTTAGTTTGCCATTGCTTCCGGCCCAATATTCAAGTCCGCTGGTGCTTTTACTAACAGTTTTCTGGATACTTTTAGGTACCAGGCCCCTGCCTGAACCTGAATGATGTATGCCATAGAAATAATAATTGCGATATCAGCTCCTTTATCTTTGAATACCGTCATTGCGATGGCCAATGCGATTGATAAGTTTCTCATAACAGTTCCATAGACAAGTGCAATTCCTTCTTCATATGAGAAAAAATACCTTGCGATTAATGTACTGCAAACGAAATTAAATAAGTAAAGGATAAGCAATGGGATCATCATGTTAAGCATTAACAGAGGGTTTTCTAAAATCGACTTTGATTTTAGTGCCATTGCAACAAAAACGATTCCAAGAACTCCTAATGTCGAAATAGGAGGAAACTTATGTTTAATAGATTTGAAATAATCCTCTCCACGAGCTGAAATAATAAATCGTCGGGTAAGATTTCCTGCGATGATAGGTAGAAATACGATTAATGTTATTTGCTTGAAAATATTTAATAAAGGGATTTCAACTACCGCCCCAAGCAGCATTTTAATATAAAGAGGTGTAGCAATTGATCCCACAATTAG
>JAGLCH010000263.1 GCA_023146355.1 Bacteriovoracaceae bacterium
TTGCAGGGGCATCTAAGTTTGAGAATCTATCTCCTGAACGTAAACAAAAACCATAGTTACCTTCAAGATCTGTAACCCAAAATACATTGTGAGAATTTAGCGGATCCACTCGGCGCATTGTAGACTCTTGCATATCTCGCCAATGATTATGCTCATTAATCATCTGATGATTCCCCTCATTAATCATCTGATGATTCCCCTGATTCAGCTTCTAATAAGTTATTGTAATAGACAGTATTAATTTTTAATTTAATTGTTTCTCCTTTTGAGTTTATATCACCAGGAAAACTAATGCCAAATGCTGCTAATGCACTAGTCTCTTTTAGAGACTCACCAATATATTCTGGTTCTAAAACATGCAACATCAACAATGGATTTTTGAGGTTTGCTCTTATTTCCTTTCTTTCACTTTTAAGATCTTTTCTGAGATTGCTAGGCAAAGCTATGGACTCAGAGTTACCACTTGATACTTGCCTATTTTTTATTTCAACATAGTCACCTTTTAATACTACTTTTCTTTTCTCTTTTTTTATTTTTTGAGTCGATATTTTATGCCTAGCTCCCATTCCGCTATACAGAGCAACATCCCACTTAATATTTCTTTTTTCTACATATTTTTTAATGAACGCAATTGGCATTCTTGCGGTAAGTCCTAACTGATCTGTTTTATAAACTTTAAAGTCATTTAAAAAGTCAGATATGACAGAAGCTTCTATATTTCTCCAAAGAATACTACCATTTACATCCTCATTTTCAGATATTGAAGACAACTTCGAAACAATGCTTTCAACACATTTTAGATTTTTTTCTTTATCTACAATTGATAACCAACTAGTTTCTTTTGAATGGCCATCTAATTTCATATCAAAAACGAATTCTTGAATGTTTTTTTGCTTGTTTCTCGCTGTAATTTGTAAAGCGCTATCAGGGTGTTGCTTTACAGCTAGGCCAAAATCATTAGGTGTTTTTTTTGCTTCCGACATATCTTTAAAATCTTTAATCAGATCTTCGGTTGCCGTAATAATACCAGCAAAGTTATCAATCATTAGATCTGACATATAAACCTTGCAGAGGTCCTCATAATTTATTCTAAAACCAAACCAGCGGCCCATTTGCATAAGAGTATCGTAAA
>JAGLCH010000264.1 GCA_023146355.1 Bacteriovoracaceae bacterium
TGAGAACTTCTGATGGTACTCTAGCCTCTCATGATCGGTTAGATTCTTCTCTTTTGCCTTTGTATCGTTATAGTAAATTACTCCCAGCCACTTTTTCATATGCTTAGATTCTCGAACAGAGATATTCATATCTATGAGTTCAATAAACTTTCTACGGGCGTGGGACAAACAATTGCAAATCTCAGCATCAAGATCCTTAGGCATTCCCCTCGAGAGCGCATCACTCATGGTTATTATCTTTCCTTTCTCAGAACTTCTTTCTTCTAGAATATCTAGTAGGTTCTCACCTGCATGATTGCGTCCAGAAATAAATATTGATGCTTTTATTTTGTCTTTCACAGCAACAAAGGCAGTGGTATGCATTCCCTTTCTCTGTTTCGCTGTCATCTCCTTGTTCTCTTTCATTAGATCAAGAATTTTTAAGTAGGTGTCATCGTGATGCAATAGGTCCGCATTCGCTGCAAATCTTTTAAGCGACAAATATATGGGAAATATTGGTGATGCTGCATCCTCGAGTAGCTTCCACTGCATTGAATCTGAGATCGGAACGCCCATGATTTTTTGAAATTCTTCCAGTCTTTTTGACGGAAGGCCCATTCCATATCTCATAAGTGCAAGAGCTGTTGATACAGACTCATTGTACTGATTCTTTCGAAGCTCCTCCGCAGCGCTAGCTGTAAAGACATATCCACATCCGCTACAACGAAGGCGCTCAACGCTATTCTTTTTTGACGTGATTGGCTGGTTGCCCTGAAATGTTATAATAATTGATGGGCTAAGGTTATAGAGATGACCTTTGTTACACTCAGGGCAGGAGTCACCAGAACTAAGGGACTCATGCTTATGATCAACATCACTTGCGACACTATATTTTGCAGAGCTAGTTCTGCCATTACCATTTTTCTTTTTTGCTTTTTTATTTTTAGGGGAGTTTCCAGCGTCCGATGGTTTGTCGTCATCGTCATTGTTTTTATCTTTCTTGGTCTTTTCAGTTTTTGAACCAAAAATCATTCGCTTGAAGCGCTTCATACTCAAGCTTTTAAGCTCCAGCACTCGGTTGATCCACATTGCCCATTTTAAAAGTTTTATTAGAAGTTGTTGGGAATCTTTTGAAA
>JAGLCH010000265.1 GCA_023146355.1 Bacteriovoracaceae bacterium
CTATCGGAAGTGAAACTGTTAAGATATTTGATATTGAACGGACAATCCTAGATTCCTTCAGATATCTCGGTGTTGAAATTGGAGTTAAGGCACTTAAGGCCGCACTTAAAAAAAATGGGAAAGATAAACTGGAGCTTAAAAAGCTTCAAGATTATGCTAAAAAACTTAGAGTAAAAATAGCTCCTTATATAATGGCGGTAGCAACATGAATGAACAGGCATTAAAAGAGAGAATTAAAAATATTGCAAAAATTGAAAAGAAAGAATTTGGCTAGATATGGAGAGAAGTTGTCTTAGAGAGACTTTTAGCACGTATTTCTAGCTCTGATCACCTAGATCAATTTATTTTTAAAGGTGGTCTCTACTATCCCACTATTCCGATTAATGATAGTTTGCGACGATTGATTGTTGATATCAAATGTTCAGACGAAAAATTGTCATCTAACCATGTACTTCCTCGAATTAAAGATTGGAACAATGGAGGCCAGGCAGTACCTCTAAAAGCATTTTTGAAATCTATCAATGTTAAACCTATCAAATTTCATGCCTTGCGGGCCTGCTTTGCAACGCAGATGTTGGCCAATGGTGTACCAGCTCCAATAGTAATGAAGATTGGTGGGTGGAAGAAATCAGCGACAATGGATATCTATCTTAGACTTGCTGGTGTTGATACTAAGGGGGCCACCGATTGTTTGCAGTTTGTTCCTGATGAAATTTGTTTTGGGGATAATATTGTTAGCTTATCTGAAAGAAGACAATAATAGTGATGTAACCGGCTAATTTTACTAGCCAGTTAGTATGCTATACCGGGCGCTTATGCTACATTGTGGCATGTGCTACAATGTAGCAGTCTTGAGGAGAGAGATGAAAGACTATTCATTCAAACCAAAGAGTTTGAGGATCAGATCAAGGCCCTTGGTGGCAGTGATGAGCTTTTAATTGATATAGAGCAAGAGGTTCTTAAGGATTTGATAAAGAGTATCAGTAGTAGAGATAGTATTTCTGGTACTGGAGGTTTTACGAAATTAAGAGTTCCTTTTAGGGCACAAAAACGCGGCAAGAGTGGATCAGCTAGAGTAATTTATTTTGACTGCGTAATACCCAAGAGGACATTTTTGATTTTGATTTACTCTAAGTCTGATTTTGAAAATATCTCAGACGCTGGTAAGAATGCACTGAAAAAACTTGGACAGGAGCTAAAAAAATGGCAGCCAAAAAAGAGAAAGTAACTAAAGACAATTTTGAGGACCTTCTTTTAAAGTCGGCATCCGAGGCCGTTGCTTATACTAAGGAAGAGACAACTCTCGCAGAGAGATATGTTTCTCTTATTGAGGAACCGCCAGAGTTTTCAAAAACTCGGATTAAGAAAGTTCGCTCAAAACTTGGAGTTAGTCAGGCCATTTTTGCTAAGATCTTTGGGGAGTCGCTTTCTGCGATTCAGCACTGGGAGCAGGGAAGACGTAACATGCCAAAACCAGCAAGAAGACTTCTTGATCTTATTGAAAAAGATCCTGAAACTGTTTTTGAACTTATCACGAGTAAAAAAGCTTCATAGAAATTCTTTTATTTGCATGTTGAATTATACAATTTTTCTTCAAAATAGTTCCTTTGAATCAATCATCGAAACGCTTAAAAAGTGGGCTTGTTTGGGCCAAATTCCTTTTAATTATAGAGATTCTAAAGTGTTGAGTTCTCTAAAAGAAAGACCTTAAAACGCTTGTTGCTTGAAGGTAATTGTTTTACGAATTTTAGTTCCGGTAGGAACAAAGCTTTGGTAACATGGTAGGCGGACATGCATATTCTCCTTTAAATAGTTTGTTGCAAAGCCATTTTAACAGAAGATTATGTGTGTCCATTTTAGTTGATTGGATTAGTCTTGATTCAGTGCAACCCACTGCCAACAGAGAAGACCCGAAATACCCTGCGATAGGTATATGGGCTTTTTATTTAAACAATTGTCTCGATATTCCGACATAGAATACTATGAGACGATTTCTTGAACTAACCATAATATTTATAGCTGTTTTATCTTTTGATCAAGTTTCAAAGGTGGGGGCTAGCATGGTCAATGGAGTGGTGTTTGGACCCATTGAGTTTGGTTATTTGATTAATAAAGGGCTTTCTTTCAGTCTCATTAGTGGCCTCTCCGCTTATTTAAGAGTTGTTGCTGTTTCTACCGCATTTGGTCTACTTTTGATTGTAGCAAGCTTTCTTCTTTATCTAGCACCAAAAAAGCTCAAGACGTTTAAGCTTGGGATCGTTGTTTGGGCGGCAGGTATAACTGGAAATGTAATTGATCGAATCATTTATGGCGGTGTTATTGATTTTATTTCTATACGGAATAACTGGTTTTTTAATTTTGCTGATATCGCACAACTTTTTGGTTTTGCTTTCGTAATATTCTCAATTTTCAAATATGAAAAAACATTGTGGTTTCCAAGTAGCTTGCGAAGTCTGCTCTCTGTTAAATCTATTGATCAATGGGTGTTAATTACTAAAATTTTTATAAGTACAATACTTGTTGGTGCGACTCTTGGAATATTCAGTATTACTTATATCTACCATGGATTAAGAGTGTTTAGTCGCGATGAGCTAATTGCTTATTGTGTACTTTTTTTTCTACTTGTCTTTCTACTGGCATTTCTCCTTACATTTTTCACCTTTGTTTTTTCTCAACGAGTGACTGGCCCGATTTTAGCATTCGAGCGATATGTAGGAGAATTAACTAAGGGTCATAACAAAGAGTTTAAACTAAGAGATGGCGACCACCATCAATCTTTAATTGATATTGCAAATAGACTAAGGGAGCATTTATATGAAAATGAAAAAACCTAAACTCGCATTTCT
>JAGLCH010000266.1 GCA_023146355.1 Bacteriovoracaceae bacterium
CAAGGTGATACACTTTTCATCATCACTAGAGATCATTCTAGCTCCGTAACTCATTAAAATTTCTTGAAAACTGCTCAGTTTCAAAATACTTAAGATTCATGAATCATTTCAGTAGGTTGATTACTTTCCAGCAGAACGCATTCGAACTACAACAATTATCAAAAATCTTTCAAAGTCATTGGTATCAAAGAATTTTCGTCGCTTGCAGTTTTTACAACTGAAATTGAGCAGTCTTTTTCCAAACATTTATCCACCGATTTTCCACTAATTATTTTCTCTATTGAGATTAATAAAAGTCCAGGAGGAAAACATGGCAAAGAAAACTAAAATCAGAATAAAGGAAATGATCCAGGGGATTAAGTTTAACGAGGTATTTGATAATCAAAAGGATGCTGAAACTTTTAGAGGTCTGTTAGATGCACTAAAGACGGGAAGGCTCCCTGCGAACCAACATCAAAAGCAGATTAGCTTAGCAAAGTCGTGGTGTGCAGCTTATGACGAAAAAAGAGAGGACGGTCAAGACAAAGGGTCACTTGCATCCTTCATGAAGCCAGTTCGTCTATTTCAACATCTGATGAAAAGAAATGTCATGGACATAACTACTGATGAATTCATTGAAGTATATTCAACCGCCACAAATGAACGTACAGGTGGACCACTCGCAGTAGGGACACTTGAGAGATATGTTCTGATCTTAAAGCAGGTGCTGGAAAAGGCAGTTGAGCTTGGTGCAGTAGGTATCAATGTTAAGAAATTAAATAAGAAGCTTGTGAAAGTTGCAAGATCAATGGGCTTACCTGAAAAAGAATATACAGCTTTTACACCAGAGGAGGTTACTCAGTGGATGGCGAGTGAAGAGAAGGACGATGCATGGGTTCGGTTATATGTAAGATTTTCGCTGGCCAGCTTTAAGCGTATAGGTGAAATACTTGCGATAGGTTGGGCAGATGTTGATTTTGCAGATCGAAAGATTCTTATTAATAAGATGATCACAGGAGGAAGATTTAAGTGGGGACTTAAGAATGGACGCCCCGCCCATCATGTCAAAATGGATGATGAGCTTTATGAAGTACTGCAAAAGCTAAAAAAATATCAAAAGGATAATGATATTGAGAGTGATTGGGTTTTCAGTCAAGGTTGTAGTCATGAACTTAAACAATTCCCACTTGATCAGAAGTGTCCTTATCGAAATAAACCAGTTAGCAGGCAAACAGTTTGCAACCGAGTGCACGCAGATATAATTAGAGCGGGACTGGCACCAAAAAAGATGCATGACCTTAGACGGACTGCCGCTTCAAATTTCTTTATAAGTTCTCCACTAACTTACAAGGAAACAATGCTCATTCTTCAAGTGAAGTTACATCACGCGAGCTTAACTAGTACAGAAAAGTATGTCTCAGTTTCACATGATTATTTATCTAACAAAATGGATGAAGCTAACAATGCTAGAACAATTCGTGAGCTTGAAGAGAAAGCACAAATCTTAGAGTTACAACTAAAAATACAAAATCTAGAAGCACAGACAAGAGTAGCAGCTTAAAAAACACGAATGAGTGTGAAGGCCGCAATAATGCGGTCTTCTAGTTAGGAGATTGATATGAAGACTTATTTTATCGAAGAAATTGAGAATGAATTAAATGTCACTAAAAGGCAAATCTATCTCTATATTCGGAGACAAGGTTTTCTAAAGAAATTCGGATTGAAAAAGATGGCTGACCTTGAAGATAAACCACGAAATGGAAGCATTTCAAAAGTGTTAACAGAGGATATGTATCACTATTTAAAATCAAAACTTTCAGGCGAACATGGATTTAGAAAGTCTGATGATGACGTGAAAGATGTTGTCTACTTGGTGCAGTTACACTTTGGGTTTGTAATGAAGGATGATGAGGGCAATGAACAGAGAAGGTATAAGCTAGGGTTTACTTCTAAGTGGCTCCATAGTCGAGAGAGCAATATGAAAGTTACCAATCCCGAAGCTAGAGTAGTTGAGTATTGGAAAATGAGTAGAAGCGATGAACAGACACTATTCAAGTATGTAAATGGAGTTGGTTGCAATCGCATCGGT
>JAGLCH010000267.1 GCA_023146355.1 Bacteriovoracaceae bacterium
ACTCGCAGAATGAGTCATATTACCCTGACTATTGATATCGAGTATTTGCTAAAAACAATCATCTGTGAAAATATGACCGCGCTACTTGAAAACACGATAAATAATGATAAGCGTAGCTTATTTCAGAAAACGGAAAAGACAAGTGAACAAAATTCTTTTAAGCACTATCAATGCACGTTACTCCCACGCTTCACTTGGGCTTCGCTCTTTATATGCAAATTTAGGAGAGCTGAAAGATCATACTGAATTACTTGAATTTACTCTCCAAAACAGACCTGAAGAGATAGTAGAAGAGATTATAAAAAAAGAACCAAATATCGTTGCCTTTGGTATCTATATTTGGAATATCGAACTTTTTTTAAAAGTTATCCCGCTACTAAAACAAACCCACCCTGAAATTATTATTATTTCAGGCGGACCTGAGATTAGCTTTGAATACGAAAAGTCCCCACTTTATGAGTATATTGACCATATAATATGTGGAGAAGCAGAAGTGACTCTTCCCAATACTCTAGCAAGTATATTGAATGATAAAAAAGACATCTTAAAAGTCATTAAAGAAATAAAACCAGACCTACCGTCACTTAATTACCCCTACCAATACTACTCAGATCACGACATAGAAAATAGAAATCTAAGTGTTGAGCTCTCACGTGGTTGTCCATTTGGATGTGAATTTTGCATCTCATCTCTTGATAGTAAGGTACGCCAGTTCCCAGTAGAAAGTTTTCTTGCGGAGATTGAAACTCTTTGGAACCGCGGAGCGAGAAAATTTAAATTTATAGATAGAACCTTTAACCTAAAGTATGATCAGTGTTCTATCGTTCTCGATTTTTTTCTTAATAAAAATGATTCCTACTTCCTCCATTTTGAAATGGTGCCTGACAGACTCCCTCAAAGTCTAAGAGACACGATCCTTAAATTTCCAAAGGGATCACTCCAATTTGAAATTGGAATTCAATCATTTAATCCCGAAGTGTCAAAAAGTATAGGCCGAAACCAAGACTATAATGCCATAAGAGAAAACCTTCATTTTCTCATGAATGAAACCACTGTCCATGTCCACGCAGATTTAATCATAGGATTACCTGGGGAGGATCTAGAAAGTATAGGAAAAGGGCTGGATACTCTCTACTCACTGACGGATCAAGAAATACAAGTTGGTATTTTAAAGCGTCTGCCGGGTGCGCCTATCGATCGTCATACTTTAAAGCATCAGATTATTTACAGCAAAACCGCCCCCTATGAAATCATGCAAAGTGATACTATTAACTACAAACTGATGATGAAGCTAAAAAGGTTTGCCCGCTATTGGGATTTAGTAATTAATAGTGGCAACTTTAAACAGACTCAGAAAATTTTACTAGACGAATCTCCTTTTACTCAATTTCTTAAATTTAGCAACTGGCTCTACTCTACAACCAATAAAACCCATCAAATATCCCTGGAAAGATTAACTCAATTTATTGCAACCTATATGATTGACGAATTAGGACTTGAAAAAACTGAAGTGCACAATTTAGTTGAGTTAGACTATATGGGAGTTGAGGGGAGAAAACTTCCAAAATTCCTTAACCCACAATATCAAGATGGAAAAATGTCTCAGAAGAAGCAGGGTACAGACCGCCAAAAGCGCCACTAGCTCAATGCTTTAATCGAAGTATTCTTAAAAATTAGAATATGCTTTCAATCTCTCTGTTATTAAAATCACTTGTGATAAAAAAAGACTCAAAGATCAGCTCACTTGCGAATATTGAGTAAATCTTATCTACCTTACTCTTTCCAAGTTCTTTATAAAGCCGAGGCAATATCTGATCTTTATTAAAGCTCCGCCGACTTTTGGCAAGATCATAATAGCGCGAGATAAAACCCTTTTCTTTTGGGCCCATTTCTAAACCAGTCGAAGCTAGTCCATGAAAAAAACAAACACCACCAACACAGCTTGCATTGATTTTTGCCGTGAAGATACCGTAGTTTTTTTTGTAAGGGCTTAAGTAGATTGTGACCGGTGATTTAAAAAACTTTCGGTGAATGCGATAGGCGGCCTTGCGTATCGTATTGATTCGAGCAGACTCCGAAAGTGCCCCCGGTGAATAAATAACATAAATGTCACTGTCGCCACCTTTCAGTGTACCGGCAGTGATAACCAAATAATCACGCCCCATAACCAAGAAACGATTATTCACGACAATAATTGAGAATATGACTCCTAGAAAAAGGAGTAGTTTTATTTTGCTGGTCATACCAAAAGTCTAATATAACCCGCGATAGTTACAAGATAAGTTTTCTTAACCGATGCTGTGTTTTTTGGCAATGCTGTCGTAGAACTTCATGACTTGTCGCGAGTACTTACGCTTCTCCACATAGGGGATACGAGTAAAGCTCTTCTCAAAACCATAGGCAACAATATCTTTTAAGATTCGGGGTGGTATATCGAAATTTTTCACTGCCAATTGATACTCATTAGTAACTGTAGTATTTGAAATAAGGCGATTATCTGTACAAATGGTCGTCGCGATTCTTCTTTCAAGCATATACTTGAGGGAGTGATCTTTAATATCGATAAGTTCCGGATTAGTTTGAATATTACTGGTAAGGCATACTTCTACTGCCATCTGCTTATCAGCAACAAAAGATGAAAGACTCTCGATATAACTCTTTTTATCTAAAATATCTGGATGAACAATTTTTGATTCGTCAAAAAGATAAAACCCGTGCCCTATTCGATCGGCATTGAGATCAGTAATAGATTGAAAAACACTCTCTGCCCCATAAGCTTCACCAGAGTGTACAGTTTTCTGCATGAAGTTCTTATGAACATAACTATAAACTTCATTATATTCTTCAGCAGGAAAACCGGCCTCAGGCCCCGCAAGGTCATATCCAACAATAGGAAGTCCCAGTTCATTGCGAAGCTTAACCATCCCCTTTGCTAGCTCCATAGCAGCAAGACGGTAAATCTCTTTGGAGCGGTGAAAAGGAAATAGTTCAAAGAGATGTGAGTAGTAAGGAGATTGATTTGGCCCAAACATTCTCATGGCACAACCAATAATCCCATACCTAAAAGCAGGTTCATCCCCATGCATAACTGCCTGTCGTTGATTAAACTCCCTTGTGGCCCGCTTTAGGCCTTTGTCGAGGGCAACAAAAATATCTGACATAGACATATTTTTTGTCATAAAAAGCTGAGGGGCAAACCGAACTTCAATATAACGAACCCCCTCATTTTGATTATCAACTGCTAGCTCATACCCAATTCGCTCAATATTCTCAGGGCCCGTAAATACACTAGTTGTGTAAATAAACCCCTTAAGATAATCCTCTAAAGAATTGTAATGGGATTTAAATACAAGGTCTCTGAGTCCCTCCTCAGTATAAGATGGGAGTGTGAGGCCCTCTTTCTGGGCGATATCAATCAGAGTATTGAGTCTCATTGATCCATCCAAATGAAGATGTAAGTCCGTTTTAGGAATCTCTTTGAGAAAATCGAGAGTATAGGTCAAGGTTCAATCCTTTAAAAAGTGCGTTGCAAATTTATAACTAAAAATGAGCAAAACCTCAACATATTCTGGCCCGCCTCTACACAGTTTCAATAGGTTGCATGGCCTTTTATTTATTATAAAAGGCCTCCCTTGCGCTCAATTTAAAAGAAGGTAAACTTAGATTTGTAACTCTCTAAAATTACGAAGGTATATTTTATGACCACCCTTTACCTCTTCCGACATGGTGAAACAAACTGGAATAAAGAAAAGCGCTTTCAGGGCCACCTAGATATCCCTCTAAATGAGGAAGGTAGGCGACAAGCTCAAAAGCTTAAGTCTAGACTAGAGCTTTTGACCCCTGATGCTATTGTCTCTAGCGATCTAAAAAGAGCTGTTATGACGACAACAATTGCAGCAGAGCAACTCGATGTACCTACTCACTTCAGTGAGCTACTACGAGAGGCCAATCTAGGGGAAGCACAAGGAAAAACACAAGATGAGGTTAAAGAGCTCTGGGGAGAAAATGCTCTTAAGGAGTGGTTTACAGGGTCGCCTGAATTTAAATTTCCAAATGGTGAACCAAAAAAGGCCGCTTCAAAAAGAGCGCGGGACTATATTTCGAATTTCCTAAAAGATCATCCTTGTAACAAGCTAGCAGTTTCAACCCACGGATACCTTATATTTAGAATTCTATGTGACATATCAGATGTAGACCCCAAAACACTGAATGTTGGAAACTGTGAAATATATGAGATTGAAATTGATCAGAGCGGTGTGTGGAAATGGGTAGGGGCCTTATAGGCCCCTAAATATTAGTGCTTTGAAAAGACCTTGTTACCTTCAAAGTAAGTGTAATTTACAACATCAATATACTCATGACGCTTAGTTGCTTTACTCTTAACAATCTTCTCCATTACGCTTTCAGCAGACTCTCCCTCTTTAACTTTTGGGGCATCTACAAAAATCATATTTGCCTTTTTTCCACTCTCAAAATTCCCATTAGACTTCTGAAGCCCAAGGAGTTCAGCTCCAGCAACAGTAGATCTAAAAAGTGCTTTAATAAAAGTTGCACCTTCAACTTTCTTTCTCTTATTTTGAGCTACAAAGGAGCGCATAACATCAAACATTGAAAGGAAAGGCCCTCCACCAATGTCAGATGCAAGAGACCAGCGAATCTTATTTTTCTCGGCATTTTTGAAATCAAAAAGTCCTGAGCCAAGACCGAGTTCCTTAATTGGACCATTAGAAGTTGGGCAATGAGCGACAGCAGTCTTAGACTTTTTCATCATCTCGATTTCTTCTTTATCCATGTGAATACAATGACCCATAATTGTCTTAGGCCCTAGAATCCCACATTTTTTGTAGATCTCTGTATAGTTCTTAACTTTCTCAAACCCGGGAATATTCTTATAAATAGAGAGAACAAAGTCTATTTCATTTTTAGTTTCACAGAGATGAGTTTGAATAAATGACTTATTCTTTTTCGCCATTTTAGCTCCATGGGCCATAACCTCAGGAGTAGTTGTAATCGCAAAGCGTGGTGTAACTGCATACTTTCGTCCAAACTTCTCCGTTTGCTTTTCAACAAGCTTCTTAGCTTGCTTCGCAGTATGTGTAAGGTAGTCAGGAGAGTTCATATCCATAAGTACGTTACCAATAGTAAAATCACCAACAAATGACTTAATAGCATCATCTGCACTATGGGCATGGAGAGAGGCATAACAGGCCCCACCGAGAGTTCCTACTCTTAAAAGTTTTTCAGAAAATTCGGCCGATTTTGCTTTTGAATAGGCCTTATCCTTAAACTTTGATTCATATGGCCAAGTATAATTTTCAAGCCATTTAAGAAGGTTTTCTTTAGGCATCTCACGAACATCATCCTGAACCCAGTGAAAATGAGTGTCAAAAAATGATGGCATGGCAATTTGGCCTACCATATCTACAACTTCGATTGAACGTTTTGTAGCATAATTCTTAAGAACTTTACTTTCTTTACCAATCTCTACAATTTTGTAAACTGTGGTCTTAGAGGTCTTAGACACTGATTTTTTTGATACTATGGCACCGCCGCGAATCAGCTGGCACTTCTTATCAGAGATAGGATTTAAGATATCGCAAAGAAAAATTTTATACTGTGGATATTGCAAAATGGTCTCCTTGAAACGAAAATATATAAACAAACTAAACTAAAGGAAAACACCATGTATTTCAAGGTTTTGCTCATATCATTCCTAAGCTTTTTTATGGCAGTAAATATACAAGCAAAAGAGGAACCATCTGAGCTCAATATATCCAAGATTCTAAAAATGGAAATTAATTCCCCCATCACCCCTGCAACCTACGACTACCTTAAAAGTGGAATAGAAAAGCTGGGAAAAAAATCTGGAGCAACTGCTGCACTCATTACAATGAATACGCCAGGCGGACTTGTGAGTACCACCAAAGACATTCTCACTTTATTTGGTAAAAGTGACTATCCGATATTTGTTTGGGTAATGCCAGAGGGTGCATCTGCAACAAGTGCAGGATCAATTATATCCTGTGGTGCCCACCTACTTTATATGACAGAGGGTACTAACATTGGCGCTGCAACCCCCATCAAAATGTCTGGAGACATTGAGCAAAAAGACGGGCGTACTAAGGCAATTAATGACTTAGTAGCACTAGTTAAGGGCCTGTCTGATATTAGAGGACGAAATGGTAAACTCTTTGGAGAAATGATCTCAAAGGGCAAGTCATTTAGCGCCAGAGAGGCCGAAAAAAGCAATATTATCAATGGAATTGCCAACACTGAAGCAGAACTTTTCAAAATGATTGATGGAAAAATCATTATAATTAAAGGAAAGAAACAAAAGATTAATGGGTCTAATCTTGTGGTTATTGAGCACAAAATGAAGATGGGACAAAAGATTTTGGCCTTCTTCGCTAATCCTGCTATGGCCTATATCCTATTTCTCATAGGTGCTGCTTTGATTTACTTAGAATTTCAGGCCCCCGGAGGATTTATCGCTGGAAGTATTGGCGCTCTCTTTTTAATTATTGCAGGGATCGGCTTTCAGGTACTACCGATTAATGTTGGAGCATTATTTCTCATTGCTGGTTCGCTAGTACTCTTTATCCTTGAGATCTATATTATCAGCTACGGAGCTCTCGCACTAGCGGGGGTCGCAGCACTTATAACGGGCTCAATGCTCCTATTTAAAACCCCAGATGCCTTTATGGCAGTTAACGAGGTTGCGATTTGGTCTGCAATAGCAGGTGTTCTGTCATTCATTGCCTTTGTGGCCTACTTTTTTGTTAAAGAGATGTCTCAGGATCGGCCAGATTTTTTTAGCTTGAAAGGTAAGGAGGCCGATGTGCTAGAGCTCATTGAGAAAAATGGCAATCAATATACATACTTAGTAAAAGTCAGCGGTGAGAGATGGAAAGCAACTTCTATTAAAGAATTTACCCCTGGGGATAAGTGTAAAATTATTAATCAAGATAAAATAGCAATCTCACTGGTTGTTGAATAAAGGAGCTAAGCATGATCGCATGGGTACCATTTGTAGTTATTTTTCTAATACTAATTTTTCAAACGATTAAAATTCTTAATGAGTACGAAAGAGCTGTTATTTTCACACTTGGACGCTTTACGGGAGTTAAGGGGCCTGGGCTAATTATACTAGTCCCTGGAATCCAGAGAATGAGACGAGTCGACCTACGAACAGTTACTATGGATATCCCTTCTCAGGATATTATTTCCAAGGACAATGTAACTCTTAAGGTCAATGGAGTTGTCTATTTTAGAGTTGAAAATCCAGAGCACGCAGTAATTGCGGTTGAAGACTGTATTCAGGCCACAGGACAAATAGCTCAAACAACTCTTCGTTCTGTTATTGGACAATTTGAGCTTGATGAGATTCTTTCACAGCGCGAAACGATTAACGCAAGACTTCAACATATAATTGATGAGCAAACAGAGCCTTGGGGAGTAAAGGTCTCATCTGTTGAAGTTAAGGCCATAGACCTTCCTATGGATATGCAAAGTGCAATGGCAAAACAAGCTCAAGCTGAGCGAGAGAAGCGAGCTAAAGTCATTTCTGCTCAGGGAGAATATGAGGCATCTATAAAGCTTGCTGAAGCTGCGGCGGTTCTCAATACTCAACCAAATGCAATTACTCTTAGATACTTAGATACAATGAAAGAGATCTCGGTAGGAGAAGGAAAAAGTACAACCTTCTTCCCACTGCCAGTTGATTTTCTTACAAAGATGATGAAGTAGTAAAAAGGGCCTCAACTGAGGCCCTTTCCTATTTATTAACTTTTACAGATAGTACATCTTTAATATCGTATTCAACTCCGATTTTCACAGAGTTCTCATCAATTTGCTTAACCCATCTTATAGTAGATAAAGTTGGGCTCAGGTCACCACATTCAACGATGCAACGCGCACCATTAACAAATCGTTCATCAGCAATACAGAGAATTCCACACCCTTTATAGGCCTCTTCATAAACAAGACCGACTAATTCCGGCCTATGATCAGCGATACAATCACCAAAACTAACTCCTGCTAAGGTATTCTTTTTGGGTGCAAATCTATAATAACGTCTTTTATTGTGCTTTAAGTTCCCCACGAAATGGCCCTACTTGATATGATCGATTGAATATTCGATTCCTAACTTACAAAGATCCTCATCTAATTTTACAACCCAACGAATTGTGGCCTCTACAGGAGAGAATTGTGCCACCTGTACTATGACTTTACGGCCTTTTACTACGTTTTCAGAATTGGTGGTGGCGACTGAGCAACCTTTGTGACCTTCATTACACACAATACCAACAAGATCTGGAGAATACTCCTCCACCATCTCGCCAAAGTAGATTCCACATAGTGAATTTGCTGCTGCCTTATATCTAAGATAACGGCGGCTTGAATTATTCTTCTGAACAAGGCCCATACGCACTCCTTAAAAACGATACCTGAATAAGTTATCGACATCTTAAAAAATTCTCTTTAGTCTTTGACAAAATATATCTAAATATTTTACATATTAAGAACTTTGAATATATATTATAAATATTACAAATATAAAATACGGTATAAGTGTCTGAAATATGAATATTGAAACTGACCTCCCCATTGAGCCCGAACTACTAGCTGAGCTCGGTGTATTTGAAAACTTTTTAAGTCGCTTTGGATTTAAACGAATTGATGGCTCCATCTTTGGGTTACTCTTTCTATCCATGAGACCTATTTCATCAGAGGAGATTCAAAGTATCCTTGAAATCTCTCAAAGTGCTGTAAGCCAATCCATTAAACAACTAGATATGTATGGAGCTGTAGAAACGGTTGAGCAAAGAGGCACAAGAACAAAGCGCTACAAAGCAAAAGATGATTGCCTTGCAATAGTTGCATCGGTATTTAGAAAGAGAGAGCTCCAGCATATTGAAGAACTACATCTCATGGCAAAGAGAGTCTTAAAAGAAAGAGAAAAAGAAAATAGGGGATCTAGAAGTAGGCGACTTGAATCAATGCTTCTAGCAACAGAACTTGGGGAATCAATGATCAATTTCCTTATCCATATCACCTCATATGGAGATAACGACAGCTATAAAAAAATTAGTAAACGATTTAAGGATATGCTCAGCTTTTTAGCTGACAGCAAAGACAGCACACTGCCCCATGCAATTGCGACAAATATTGCAGGACGCATTAAGGATGGACTTCTAAAATTTACAGGAGAAATAAGATGAGAGAAAGAATTGTAATTACAGGAATAGGGCTTACAGCTCCAAACGGCAATAACCTTGAAGAGTTTAGAGCTGCTCTCTTAGAGCAAAAGTCTGGAATTACTCATAACGAGCTTCGCCATGTTGGTAAAGTTGCTTCAGGCCTTTGTGACTTTGAAGAGACGAAGTACCAAAAGAAAAAAATGAGAAAACGCGGAACTCGTGCTGGTGCAATATCTATTTACTGTGCGAATGAAGCTCTTGCCTCTGCAGGAATAGACATAAACGAGATTGATCGCTCAAGAGTTGGTATCTACCTTGGAATTACCGAACACGGAAACGTGGAAACAGAACAAGAAATTCATGACCTATATAACTCTCACAATCAGGATGTAAGCTTTTGGTCTCATCATCACAACCCACGAACGGTTGCAAACTCACCAGCAGGTGAAGTTACACTTAACCTAAAGGTTACCGGACCCCATATGACAGTTGGTGCCGCATGTGCTGCTGGAAATATGGGACTCATTCACGGGCTACATATGCTAACTCTAGGTGAAGTTGATTTAGCTCTTGCTGGAGGTGTTTCTGAGTCGGCACAAACATTTGGGATTTTTGCTGCCTTTAGGTCTCAGGGTGCTCTGGGGGAAAATGAAAACCCTACTCTAGCATCACGCCCCCTTGATAAAGATCGAAACGGTATTGTTGTTTCAGAAGGTGGAGCGATTTACACACTTGAGAGACTTAGCGATGCTGAGAAGCGGGGAGCTAGAATCTATGGAGAAATAGTTGGTTACCATATTAATTCAGACGCATCTGACTTCGTCCTTCCAAACGCAGAAAGACAAATTGAATGTATGCACAAGGCATTAAAGAAGGCAGATCTAACTCCAGATAAAATTGATCTTGTAAGTATGCACGCCACAGGAACTCCCTCAGGAGATATAATCGAATGTGAAGCTGTTAGCAGCGTATTTGGTCAATCAAAGAATACTTTTATCAATACCACAAAAGGCCTTATCGGCCACTGCATGGGAGCTGCTGGTGCATTAGAACTTGCAGGAAACCTACCAAGCTTTAACGATGGTTTAATTCACCCAACACAAAAAATCGAAAACATCGATGAAAAATGTAATTTGATGAATCTTGTAAGTGATGGACCAAAAGAACATGATGTTAAGTATATCCTCAACAACTCATTTGGAATGCTTGGAATCAATTCAGCTGTAATCATAAAAAAAATTGAAAATAATAATATTTAAGGAGAAACTATGTCACTACCAAATGAAAAAGTAAGAGAGCACGTACTAGATATAATTGCTGATATTGCACTGGATGAAGACCTTGATGGGATTAAGGACGAAGAGACGCTAAGAGAGCAACTAGACCTCGATTCTATGGACTTCCTAGATATCGTTATGGAGCTAAAGAAAAGACACCAGATAGAAGTTCCACAGGACGATTATCCACGCCTTGCAACACTTCAAAGCTGCGTAGAATACCTAGGTCCTAAGTTCAACTAATGAATTACGATGCTATTATTATTGGTGCCGGCATGAGTGGACTTGCTGCCGGCATCAGACTTCAGATGTTTGATAGGAAAGTATTAATTCTGGAGTCTCACTTTGCTCCGGGCGGGCTAAACTCCTATTATACCCGTGGAAATCAAACTCTTGATGTTGGCCTCCATGCAATGACCAACTATATAAAGAAAGGGGAAAAGGGAAGGCCTCTCAACAAACTTCTGAAGCAGCTCAGAATCCCCTATGATTCGCTAGAACTCTCACCGCAAAATAGGTCGCGAATTCACTTTCCTCACCACTGTCTTGAATTCACTAATGAAATAGAATTCCTAATAAATGAAATTGAAGTAAAGTTTCCAACTCAAGTAGATGGGTTCAATAATCTTATTCAGTTCATCAAAAATTTTGATGAAACAAACCTTGCAAATAAGTTCACACCCACAAGACCTGCGATTGCAGAGTATATAACGGAACCATACCTAATAGAGATGATTTTAAGTCCACTACTCATATATGGAAGCGCACTTCCGAATGATATGGATCTATCGCAGTTTGTCATAATGTTTAAAAGTATTTATCTCGAAGGTTTTGCACGCCCCAAAGGTGGTGTTCGTAAGATTATTGATATCCTTCTTGCAAGGTTTGCAAAGCTAGGTGGAACATTAAAGTATAGCTCAAAAGTCGCAACCATTTTAACTAAAGATGGTTGCGCTTATGGTGTAAAGACAGAGGTTGGAGAAGAGTATATAGCTCCTTTAATTTTTTCCTCTGCAGGCCTACCTGAAACATTAGGCATGGTGGATGGCCCACAAGCTAGAGCTCATGAAGTCGGAGAAATGTCATTTTCAGAGTCGATCCTTTGCTTTAAGGATAGGCCAAAAGATTTTGGTATCGACGACACTATTATTTTTTATAACAATGGTCCGAAGTATAAGTATCAAAAACCCATTGATTTTTTTGATCCAAACTCAGCTGTTATCTGTATGCCGAACAACTACGGAAATGATGATTATCTTGAAGGAATGTTACGTTTTACCTTCATCTCAAACTTTGAGCGTTGGAACGATCTCCGAAATATAGATAAAGCAAAGTACAAAGAGAAAAAAGCAGAAGTTCTAGAGTGCGGCCAACGCATATTTAAGAATATTTTCCCCCACTTTGAATCAGAACTTGTATTTCAGGATGTATTTACTCCTGCAACAATAAAGCGCTATACCGGTCATTTAAGCGGTACAGTATATGGTTCACCAGTTAAAGCAAGAGATGGACAATCAGGAATTAAAGGTCTTCAAATAATTGGAACAGACCAGGGGTTCCTAGGAATTGTCGGAGCAATGCTCAGTGGAATTTCAATTGCGAATCTCTATGGATTAAAAGGTTAAAATGAAATATACAAATGTTGTTTTAGAGTCATTTGGAAAATACCTCCCTGATACAGTCGTTAGCTCTGACGAGATTGAAGAAAAACTCGACGAACTCTATCAGAGGCTAAAACTTCCAAAGGGAAGACTTGAACTGATGACCGGCATTGTCGAAAGAAGACACTGGGATAGCGGAATGCTTCCAAGCACTCTTTCAGCAAAAGCAGGAAAGCAAGCAATAAAAAAAAGCGGGGTCTCCGCTGGAGATATTGACCTCTTAATACACGCTTCTGTATGTCGAAATTTTCTTGAGCCTGCAACAGCGAGTATTGTTCATGCAGAGCTAGGTCTATCGCCACACTGTACATTTTTTGACCTTTCAAATGCATGCCTTGGTGTCTTAAGCGCAGTTACAGTTGCCTCAAACATGATCGAAAACGGTCAGATAAAGCGGGCGCTCATCGTCTCTGGAGAGAACGGCGGGCCTCTATTAGAACAAACGATTAGTTTTTTACTAACAGACCCCTCGATCAACAGAAAAACCATAAAAAAATATTTTGCAAACCTTACAATAGGTTCAGGAGCAGTTGCCTTCTTAGTTACAAGAAAAGATTTGGCCCCTGACTCCCCTCAGATTTTAGGGGGAGGCTCCATGAGTAAATCCGAAGCATCAAAACTATGCTGCGGCGACGGTAATCCAAACTCATTAATGATGGAAACAGACTCAGAAGAGCTGATGCACCAAGGGCTCGGTCTTGCAAAAGATACCTGGGATAAGACTAAGAAAATCCTTTCCTGGGAAAATGACACTCCCGACTGGGTCATCGGACACCAAGTCGGTGTTGCCCATGAAAAATTAATTATGGAGGCGCTAGGTGTCCATGAGAATAAAGGCCATATAACCTATCCATTTTTAGGAAACACAGGATCTTCAGCACTCCCATTAACTCTTGTCGACCTGGCGGAATCTGGAAAAATAAAGAAGGGAGACACAGTGGCCCTTCTTGGAATCGGTAGTGGATTAAGTTCCATAATGATGGGGGTAAAATGGTAGTTCCAAATGATTTAAAGTTAGAATATCCTTTTGCTCAAAATGAACTAAAGCTCTCCTGCGGCCATAAAATGAATTATGTGGACCAGGGAGAGGGACACCCTATAGTGATGGTCCACGGTAATCCGACATGGTCATTTTATTATAGAAATCTCATTAAGTATTTTTCTAAAACCAATAGAGTAATTGTCCCAGATCATATTGGAATGGGTCTTTCAGAGAAGCCCCTAGACTACGACTACACCCTAGATAATCATATTGAGAACATTACAGAACTCCTCGACCATCTTGAAATTAAAGGAGCAACCTTTATCGTTCATGACTGGGGAGGAGCAATTGGTTTTGGTGCTTCAACAAGAAGGCCAGAGTTCATGAAGCACATAATTGCCTTAAATACTGCAGCATTCACCTCAAGTGAAATCCCCTTCAGAATTTCATTATGCAAACTACCAGTCTTTGGAGAATTTATTGTGCGCGCATTCAATGCATTCGCATGGCCTGCAACTTTTATGACGACAAAAAGGAAACTGACCGCTTTGGAAAAGAAGGGCTATTTACTTCCACACAGAGATTACAATAGTCGAATTGCGGTGGCCCAATTTGTAAAAGATATTCCCCTTTCAGCGAAGCACAAATCATACCATTCACTTAAATCTATAGAGGATAGCTTAGGCTCTATAGATGATAAAAATGTGATGTTGATTTGGGGAGAGCGAGATTTTTGTTTCACTACCAAATTTAGAGATCGCTTTCTTAGCTTTTTTCCAAAAGCAAAAAGTATCTCTTTTAAGGATGCCGGTCACTATGTAATTGAAGACAAGTTGGAAGAAGTCGTTAAGCTAATAGGAGATGAAATCAGTGAACATTGCTGAAAAACTTACATACTGGGCACAAGAAAACCCTGATAAAAATGCACTTGTGGTTCCAAGCAAAACATCTTTTGGAAAGTACACCTATAAAACACAATCATTTTTAGAGCTAGATACTATTTCTGGCCATCTTGCTTATCATTTTCATAACAATGGAATAAAAAAGGGAATGAAAGTTCTTCTATTTGTTCGTCCTTCTCTCAATTTTCCTGCAGTGGTTTTTTCTCTCTTTAAGCTCGGCGCAATTCCGATAATGATTGATCCGGGAATGGGAAAAAAAAACCTCCTGACCGCAGTGGAGGAAGTTTCACCTGAAGCACTAATCGCAGAACCAGAAGTCTTTTTATTGAAAAAGTTTTACCCTACTGCATTTAAATCCATTGAGTATTCCTTCACAACAGGAAGTTTTACTTTTTCAAAGACATTATCTTTAAAAAAGATTATTGCCTTAACTCCCATGACATTCATCACTGAAAAAGTCGGTATCGACCAGACAGCTGCAATCCTTTTCACTTCTGGAGGAACGGGAACCCCTAAGGGCGTAATCTATACCCATCGTATTTTTAATGAACAAACAAAACTGCTACAAGACCTATTTCAATTAACACCTGATGATATCGACATTCCTGGATTTCCGCTATTTTCACTTTTTGCTATTGCGATGGGAATGACAAGCTGTCCTCCTGATATGAACCCCTCTAGGCCATCAAAGGCCAATCCAAAAAAACTAATTAAAAACATCAATGATAATCAAGGCACTTTTGTTGCCGGATCCCCTGCTATATGGGAGCGCGTTGCAGATTACGCTATAAAAAAAGGGCTTGTGATTGAGTCCGTAAAGTACCTCGTTATGTTTGGTGCTCCTGTATCTGGCGAGCTCCATGAAAAGTTTAAAAAAGTTTTGAAAAATGGCGAAACCTACACTCCCTATGGGGCAACCGAGTCACTACCAGTCTCATGTATCAGCGGAAGTGAAGTTCTAAAAGAAACAATATTCGATACACGAAGAGGGAAAGGAACATGTGTTGGAGCACCAGTCCCAAGTGTCTCAGTCAAAATCATTAAAGTTACAGATGAGGTTATAGTTGATCTTAGGGATGCCGAAATCCTAACAAGTGGAGAGGTAGGCGAAATTCTAGTCTCAGGGGATGTCGTAACAAAAAAATACTTTGAAAGACCAGAGGCAACGGCACTTGCTAAAATCTATGAGTCTACTGCCGACAGACAAAAGATCTGGCATAGAATCGGAGATCTTGGATATTTTGATTCAAAAGGTAGACTATGGTTTTGTGGTAGAAAAGGCCATCGCGTAAACTTACCTAACACAACTCTATATTCAGTTTGCTGTGAGGCAATATTTAACATTCACCCCTTGGTTAATAAGACTGCTCTCATTTCGAATAAAGGAAATCCTGCATTAGTAATTGAGCTTAAAGGGAAAAAGAAGCTATCCCACGCTGAAAAAAAGAAGTTCGAAAAAGAGTTGCTTGAGCTTGGCAGCAAGGAAACACATACCCATGAAATAAAAAAATTCTTCTATCACAATCAATTTCCTGTTGATGTAAGACACAATATTAAAATTGATAGAATTAAACTATCTAAAAACTTTGCAGAGGAATAATGGAAACAGTACTTGTAACTGGTGCTAGAGGCTTCCTTGGAAAAAAAATAGTTAAGGCACTCCTTAAAAATGGCCACAGCGTCAAAGCTTTTTCACGAACTATAGATAAAGAGCTTAAGTCCCTTCCTATCCAAACGATCTCTGGGGACATCACGAACTTAGAATCAATGATGCTTGCGCTAGAAGGCGTTGATGGTGTAATCCATACCGCCTCTAAGGTTGGAATGTGGGGAGAGTATTCAGACTTTTATACTACCAATGTGATCGGTACTGAGAATCTGATTAAGGCCTGTATCAGCAACAAGGTTAAAAAACTCGTTTATACTTCCACTCCAAGTGTCGTTTTTGGAAAGGATGACCTTTGTGGAGTAGATGAATCAACTCCCTACCCCAAAAATTATCTTACCCATTACGCCAAGACTAAATCCATTGCTGAAAAATTTGTTTTAAAATCAAATGGGATAGGAGGGCTTGTCACAACAGCGCTCAGACCGCATTTAATCTATGGTGAAGATGATCCAAACCTTCTCCCAAGACTTGCCGAAGCATCGAGGGCGGGAAAATTAAAGCGCGTAGGCCCAGGCAAAAACCTAGTGGATATTATCTATGTGGATAATGCAGCGGATTCCCACGTCAAAGCATATGAAGTTTTGTCAAAAAACTCAAATAATCAAGGAAAGGCCTACTTTATATCCCAAGAGCGTCCCGTTAATTGCTGGGAATTCATTAATCAGCTTCTAGAGATTTCAAATGCTCCTAAAGTATGCAGAGAAGTTCCTATCTGGTTGGCATACACTGTTGGCTCAATATATGAACTATTCTATGGACTCTTTAGAATTAAAAGATCAGAACCTCCAATGACAAGGTTTGTTGCGCTTCAATTGGGAAAGTCTCATTACTTCAATCTAATAAATGCTAAAAAAGATTTTGGTTACGATCCAAAGATAACGATCGAGCATTCACTGAAACTCATGAAAAGTCGCTATAAGAGCTAGTCCACCACCACAATAAATCACACTTAAGTGCAGCATATTAGGCAGCAATAAACCGATTAAATAGGCCAAACATTATTGGAATTGAAACGATTGAAAAAGCTAAACTTCCAAGAATGTACTGATTTACGATGGCCACATTGCGGCCCATCCGCATGGCAAAAATGGGAATTGCCATAAGAGGAGGTACTGCTGCCTGTAAAAAGATGATAAGGGATAGTTCATAATCCAGCTTTAGAAGGTAAAGTGCAGCTATCGCAATTACTGGAAAGATAAAGTTTTTAACGAGTATAAACTTGGCCACCTCAAAAAAATCAAATTTCTTTGAGTTCTGGAAATCAACATATACATTTCCACCAACGATAATCATTAATAGAGGAATGGCCATCCCTCCCACCATAGTAAGTGCCCCAATGATAAACACAGGAGTTAAATGAGTTAGCCTCAATAAAACGAGAACAACTGCGGCCAAAGTAGCGACTACAACAGGATGAAACACCTTCCTCCATTTAATCTTCTCCCCCTTTGATTCAAAAAAGATATGGTAGAAATTAAAAAAGAATGGAGAATAAAGAATAGTGAAGAGAAAGAGGTTAACCAAATGAAAACTGTCTTTTCCATAAAGCCTATCAATAAGAATCAAAGGAATGAATGCAGCATTTTGAAAAAACAAGGACATGCCAAATTCACCCTGAATATTCTTTCGTGCAACACGCTTAAAAAGATGGGCCAGTAAAAATGCAAAAAAAGTAAATACAATCCACGAAGCAGGATAAAGGATGATTTTATCAACTTGCTCAACTTTAAAATGTTTAAAGACTTTTACAAAGGATAAGGCAGGCAGAGAGACTTCGAGCAACAGCGGCGAGATTGCAGATAAAACCGCGAGCGGAAGGATTTTCTTTGAGATTAAAGAAAAACCTATCAGCCCGATCGCAAATAGGATTGCAACTGCCTCAAATGTTGAATAAAAGGTATCCACAAGTGCCTCCAATTTGTTTTTTTGACATAATCATAATCCCCTACCCTAGAATAGGCCCGAACTGCGAAGATACAGGCGGAAAATCATCAGCAAGAACAAACTAAGGTCTATTCTTTCGAAGTGGCCCAAATAAAAACTCTAGACCATTGATTTTGATTTCATAGACCTGTGCAAGTAGGCCTCCAATCGCTCCCTCAGGAAACCCCTTACTTTCAAACCATACCAGATACTCTTCAGGTAAATCAATTAGAGCAATTCCAGCGTATTTACCAAAAGGCATCCGTGTATCGATAAGTTTATATAGTTCTTCTGAGTTTGGTGTTAATGAGTACATAAATAGGTTATATCAACCTCATTAAAGAGAGGCCACTATTGTAAATATTTTTCAGAAAATATTTTATAACGGCCATCAGCTAAGATATTTTCAAGCTCTTTTTTAATTTTACTTAAAGTCTCTGCCTGTTTTGCCATCTTTGACTTCTTAGATACTACAAGAAATGCAGGGCGAGATTTCACAATTGATGTTTGAATAAATTTCACACTACTTTTAATCTTTTCAGGAAGATCTGAGCTCACCATATAGTAACGAACAAACTCACTATTATTAATATAGCCATCTGCACGACCTCGGGATACCTGAACTATTGCATTGCGCATATCACGGACTTCAGAAACCTTTATCTGTTTTGCTTTTCGCGCAAGATCAAATTCCTTGCTAATAGAAAAACCAAGCGGAATTAAAAGCTTGTGATTAAAGAGGTCATTTAAATCTTTCATCACAAGTTTAGAAGATTTATTTACCAAAATGGCTAAGCTGCTCATATGAACGGGCGCTAAATAATCTGAATATGTTTGACGTTCAGGTGTTTGAAAAAGAGAGAAAGCAAAATCACATTTCCCAGAACGTAAGTCAACTAGGAGTCTTTTCCAAGAAAGAAGCTTTATTGTAATATCAACATTGGCCTTCTTCATTACATGCTGAACAAGATCAACATCAATTCCGAC
>JAGLCH010000268.1 GCA_023146355.1 Bacteriovoracaceae bacterium
ACATTTGTGAGTCAAATACATCTCCATCATCATAAAGATTAATAAATAGCTCTGTAGAGTAAAGGTCTAATGATCTAAAGCGCAAATCTCCAGCGCTACCGCTTCCTCCCTTTGGCATCACAAAGTTAAGAGAATCCAAAACTACGTCGATCGATTCGATCGTGCTCGTGCTCGCACTTGCACCTAGGGGGATAAGTGTCAGCAGTAATAATAGAGTTCGTGTCATCTTCATGGCATCTCCAGATTCATTTATAAAATAGTCTGCACAGGTAAACTGCGCAGCTCATTACTATTAGTTGCAATATCAAGACCTATGCTCGGATATATAATCAAGTGATTAGGGGGGGGCTTTGACTAGAAAATAGTCAAATAGACGACAATTGTCTATATTTTAGACAAAAAAAATGGCCCTTTAAAAGGGCCATTGATACAAATTTATCTTCCAGATTTCAAATATTTCAGAAATTCAGAGTCAGAAGATAAGAGGAACTTAGTCTTATCTGGAAAGGACTTCCTATATGCCTGCATTGAGCGGGTAAAGGAGTAAAATCCAGGATCTTGAGACAGTGACCTCGCATAAATAGCAATTGTCTTGGCCTCAGCTTTTCCGCGGATCTCCTGAGAGGTACGGTATGCTCTAGACTCAATACGCTTGAGGTCACGTGTGAGGCGACCTTCAATTTTTGCTTTCTCACCTTGACCGATTGAACGAATTTTCTGAGCGATCTTCTGTCTCTCTGAGATCATTCTCTCATAAACTTTATGCTCAACCGTTTTTTCATATGAAATACGACGCAGCTGAACATCAACGAGTTGAATACCAAAAGCAAAAAGTTCCTTATCTGCCTTTTGAACAATCAGCTTACTAAGTTCTTCACGTCCCACGTGAATTTTAGCAATCTCACTGCTAGTGTCATCTTCGACAAAGCGCTCACCTTTAGCTTTCAACTCAGCTAATGTTTTTCTCCGCTCTGCGACTTTAATAATAATTGAATTTGAATCACGAACGGCCTCAACTAAATTGTGATTTGAAATTACGTCACGAGTTGCAGAATCAATAATTGAATCAAGACGCGCTAGTGCACCACGCTGAGTTTGAACTGTCTGAATAAACTTCAAAACATTTACAATTTTCCAGCGTGCAGTTGTATCGACCTTAATATACTTCTTATCTTTTGTTGGAATCTGATTCGGGGTACCATCCCAGTATAAAATCCTCTTATCCACAAAACGAACTTCTTGCGTAAAAGGCGTTTTCATGTGAATGCCAGATGTTGTGATCGGCTCACCAGTTGGTTTACCAAACTGCGTAATGATTGCCTGCTGACCCTCATTAACAATGAATAGTGTGGATTTTCCAATAACGAAAGATCCAATAATAACGGCAATTACAATTGCTCCAATATTTGCTTTCATATCTTACCCCTATTCCTTAAGGCTCTTTCCAAAAACAGGAAGCAATCCCTTAATTTTTGGATCAACAATTGTTACATCATCAAAGCGTGAGAAAATCTCTTCCATTGTCTCAATATAAAGACGCTTTCTCGTGACCACTGGAGCTTTTTTATAGGCCCGAAGTACATCTGCAAACTTTGAAGCATCACCTTTAGCGCGATTGATTTTCTCTTCACCATAAGCTTTTGCTTCTTGAATTACTTTATCTGCTTTACCGCGTGCCTCAGGGATTACCTTATTGTAGGCCTCTTCAGCTTGGTTGATAACTTTTTCTTGCTCCTGCTTAGCCTCATTAACTTCATTAAATGAAGGCTTAACAGAGTCAGGTGGATTTACATCTTGAAGCTTTACGGCCTTGATGCTTACACCCATGTCATACTTGTCCAATAGCTCCTGCATAAGAACTCTTGCACTACTAGCAATCTCAACACGACCTGTAGTTAGAACTTCTGTTACTAGACGATCACCAACAACACGCCTCATAATAGACTCAGACACATCGCGAATATTTCTTTCTGGAGAACTGGTCTTGAAAAGAAATTTATATGGGTCAGAAATACTGAACTGAACAACCCACTGAACATCAGCAACGTTCAAATCTCCAGTTAGCATTAGTGATTCATTATCAAAGTTACCGTAGCCACTTCTTGAATTTTTTCTAAAACCAAATTCACGTTGGTGAATTTTTGTAGTTTTAACCTTGATGACCTTATCAATCCCAAAAGGTATCTTAAAATGAAGTCCTGGGGATGCAGTGCTTACATAGTGTCCTACACGAATCAGAACGGCTTCCTCTTCAGGCTGTACGGTATAGAAACTTGTAAAGGTTCCTGCAAGTAGCAATACACCAACCACAAGCATTCCAACATTTCGAATATTGTGTTTAAAATCATTTATCACCTTTTGAAAATCGTTTCCAAAAGGATTCTGTGAGTCATTCACTACTCTCTCCTTAGTTTATGTCAGCCATATGATAACACTTTGTATAGGTCTGACACGACTATGGGCATCAAAAAAAAGGGCCTCACAGAGAGACCCTATATACTTAAATATTATAAATACTAACTACTCATTTACCGCTTTTTTCACACGCTTATCGAGATCATATTTGTCGACCTTCATGATGAGACTAGCTCGGCTGATACCCAGCTCCTTAGATAGCTTAGACTTATTGAAGTTGGTTCTCTTTAAACCTTCCCTAATCATCATCGTTTCAAGTTCCTCTAAAGCTGCTTTAAGGCCGCCTGAAGTATTAATTCCGAGATTCGATGCTGCTCCACCGCCTCTTTTTTCATGTGCATAGTCCTGAATCATAGGACTTAGGAGATCAGGAGTAATAAGTTTGTCATCTCCAGATAGGACAACCAACCGCTCAATCTCATTTTCTAACTGTCGAACATTTCCAGGCCATGGGTAGTCAAGCATTTGTTCCATACATTTCTTTGAAACGTTCTTCATCGCCATTCCCGTTTCAGCACAGCGCTTATTAAGAAAGTGATCCATCAGCAGGGAAATGTCTTCGGGCCTTTCGCGAAGAGGCGGAAGATTGACATTAATTACATTGATACGATAATAGAGATCCTCTCTAAAATCTCCGTCTTTCATCATCTTCTTTAAATCTTTATTTGTTGCAGCAACAATTCTAACATCTGCGCGCTGAGGAGAAGTCGCTCCCACTGGCATATAGGTGCCTTCTTGGAGAACTCGAAGGAGTTTTACTTGCATACTAAGGCTAGTATCACCAATCTCATCAAGGAATAGCGTTCCACAATGTGCTTGCTCGAATAGCCCTTTCTTATCCTTGATCGCACCAGTAAATGCTCCCTTAACATGCCCAAATAGCTCTGAGTCCAAGAGATTATCATTAAATGCTGAACAGTTTACTGCCAAGAACATATGATCTTTTCTCGGTGAGTAAAAGTGAATTGCCTTTGCAACTAGCTCCTTACCTGTACCATTTTCTCCCTGAATCATAACACTTGATTCTGCACTAGATATTTTCTCAAGGAGGCGATAAATCTTTTGCATATTTTTAGATTTACCAATCATGGTGTGATAGCGATATTTCTGTCCAAGTTCAGAATTTAACTCGCTAATACGCTCTTCACGCTTAGTAATCTCATAGTGGTAAGTTGCCATCTCTTCTGCAACGAG
>JAGLCH010000269.1 GCA_023146355.1 Bacteriovoracaceae bacterium
AGGTTCATTGACGCTTCTTTCAAAGCGGTAGATCAAAGATAAATAGTGGTTATGAAATCCAGTGAAAGACCATTCCTAGGTAGCAACAGATAAAGAAAACACCGGCAAAGCGATGAAATAGTTTCCCTGCATATGCCAGCGCAAGTAAAAAGACAGCGGCCATTATAAGTACTACCTGCTCAACCACAAAACTCTGAGTAATCATCACTTTATAACCACCAAGTGATCCTAAAACCATCGCAACATTAAAGACATTGGAACCAATAACATTACCAACAATTAAGTCAGTATGCTTGCGCTTAAAACAAGCAACAAGTGATGTAACTAGCTCAGGAAAGGATGTACCAAAAGCAATAAAGATTGCGGAGATAACATACTCTGGAATGCCCCAAGATTCACCTAGCTTTGACCCTGAACTAACAAGTAGTTCTCCACCGATGTAAAGAAAAGCAAACCCGGCAATTAACTTTATAAATGTAATCGGAGAGAGGTGATCAATAGGATCATCATCAACTTCAATTCCATCATTATGCTTCTGCATTCTTACAAAAGTATAGTAGAGGTAAAATACAAAAAAACCACCCAAAGCAACTGCCGATAGTACATAAAGTTCTTTTTGAAGCAGTACAACCGTCATCAAGATAGTTAATAAAAGATGTATCGAAAACTGGCATTTCAGAGATTTTGAATTAATTTTTAAAGGGGCAAGTATTCCAGCAACGCCTAATATCAAAAATAGATTTGCTATATTTGAGCCGACAATATTTCCGAGTGCAATGGGGGAGTGATCATTTAGACATGCAATCTGAGAGACAAAAAACTCCGGTAATGAAGTTCCAAAGCCTACAATGAGTAAACCGATAACAAGAGGAGGAAGCTTATAGAACTTTCCGATCTTTTCAGCAGAGTTGAGGGCAGTTTCAGCACCAATGTATAAAACCACAATTGAAAGTGCCAATAAAAGTGCTTGAACGACCATAGTCTCCATCCGATAATAAGTTATACCAACGAAAAAAGGATATCATTGTGAAATATAAAAGAATACCGCTAACACTAAAAAAGATGAAGCAGATTGCCATTACAGGGTGCGCCTTAGGTGACTATCTGGTCTTTGCAATATGCTACTTCACATTCTCTTCTTCTACATTTATGAATAGTATTCTCAGCACATTTTTAGAGGCCAATAGAATTGATCGCGCATATGTAGCAGAACAAGATATTCTCTCTTTCTTTCAATTATTCGCAAATGTCACTCTCACCGCTCTAATTTTGATGATTATCTTTCACTGCATTATCTATATCCTCGCTTACAAGGACAAAGCTGCCGCTAGAGGATACCTTTTTGCCCTATCGGGTCTTGGTGCCATTGGAATGGGTTTTAGTGGGCTATTCGAATTATTTCAATTAAATGCCATGGCAATTCCATTTCTTTCCCAAGCGATACTCTATGGGATTTCATTTAAGTATTTGAAAAATTCCGCTAAACTTTTGGAATCAAAAAATGAGACTGATTAGGCCTGGCCCACTCAGGAATATCTAAAGATTGATTATGCTGGTGCAGCCATCCAACTAATGCCAAAACAAAAGATTGAAAGGCATGGGGAAACTTCACTAGAGTTTCCTTATCACTTTCATAAATAAATATTGAAAACTTTTTCTCTACCGCTTCAATAATTCTAAAACGCGCATCTGCGCCTGACTCGATATCAAGAAAATCTTCTAAGTCGCGTTTTCGCAGAACTTTTGCGCGGAGAAGTTCTACCATGAAGATATAAACATTTGCCTCATAAAGGGAAAAATTAAGTGGAAAGTGTCTCTTCAAATAATCTAAACGAAAGTAAAGCATCAATGATGTATTACCAAAAGAGTCATAAGATATATTAAACATTTTCAAAAGTTGATCATAATATTTCGTCCAAATGTAAAAATCAATAGGACGATTCCAGTAAGGAAGATAGCCCTTGCGAAGTCTTCTCTTAAATGGGCGAGAGAGAATATGATGATCGGTTTTTTCGTTAATGACATCACGAGAATAATCGATTTCATCGTCAAGATTTCGTTCACGCTCGTAGGCCTTAGGATCTTTCCCACGAACTTCATTGTCGACTTTAAGTAGCTCATCAATTTTTTTTGTAACATCACTAACTGCAGAATCACGACAGCTATGACGGCCATCGCAGTCAAGCTTGCAGTTTTTACATGCAGGGGAGCTTAGAGGAAAATCGATAACCATATCCTGAATGCTGTATTTATCGATCCACTTTCGTATGGCCTCATCACCATGAATAACATCATCTTCTTCTTGAACGCGAAGAAGAGACTTCAAAAAAAGTCTACCATTATCCTGAAAGTCTTCTAGTAAGCAGAAGTAAAAGTTGTCTTTGCGGCCTCCCTTAAGGCAAAGGCCTGCAATATTTTGGATTTTCATGAATTAAATATACGAGTTACTGAGAACCTCACCAACTCCTCCAAGACCAGGAACGATATACTGAATTTCATTCAGCCCTTTTTCCTTATCTGGATGCGTTCCAGGAATAGTTTTGAGTGTCTCCTCATCCGAGTGCCCACGATCTAAACGAAGTGCATAGATCTGAACATCAGGATGCTCTTTTGTTAGCCGCTGAATATATTCGGGAGTAATTACTAAATGAATTGAAATGAACTTGAGTTCTTTTCCAGGTACATTTTCTTTGTAGTGAGAGATCGAGTGGGAAATAGTTCCACCAGTTGCTCCCATTGGATCTGGAAAAAGAACGATCGCGCCCTCTTTTCCGCCACCTATTTTTGAGCCACTTGCATCTACGCCAATAACCTCTCCAGCATCATTTGTTTTTCTATTAAGATAGAAGTGATCTTCACGAATAATATCTGGGTTGATTAGATAATTGAGTGAATCAAAACAGATGTGGCTAGGCCATGTACCAGCTCTTGCAAGGTCAACAACAACAACTGGAGTTTCAGCAACAACTTCCCCCTCAAAAACACCAAGAGGTGAAAACTCTTTCATTCTGGTATCCCACTTAACTTCTGTGGTTGGGAACTCATTATTGATTACTTCTGTCATCAGGTGATTGTAGAGCATACGCACATATGAGTTTACGAGAGGATGTTTAACCTCTGGTCGGCCAAATTTTGCTAATATTGTTTGGAGATAGGGATTGGCAAGAAGATGAACATTTTTGCTGTACTTATGTGGGGTACTAGATCCGTTAAATACAATATTTGAATGCTTGATATCTCTTGCCATAATTTTCTCCTAATACACTTAGTTGACAGTATCGGTCTGTACAGACGCGCTAGGTCTCAGCGCGTAAGTGTAATTCAAAAGTTCTTCTTCTTCATCATTATATTCAAAGTGATAACGACAACGAGCTTCATACATGTCTTGCTCACCAACCATAACTTGGTTTCTGTTATCAGTTGGCTTTCGAAACGACTTCGTCGCTGGAGCACCACAAAGTGAACATACTGCCTGAACCTTTTGCACGTGGTCAGCAATTGCCAGTAGAACCGGCATAGGACCAAAAGGCATTCCGTCAGAATCCTGATCAAGACCTGCACAGATTACGCGGATTCCGCGACGAGCAAGCTTTCTGATCACTGTAATGACTGCCTCGTCAAAGAACTGAACTTCATCGATTGCAACAATACGTGTGGAGTCATATAGCTTCTGAAGAATCTCAAGTGAATTTACAACTGGTGTTGATTCAATTGATTGAGATGAGTGTGAAACCACCTTTGTTTTGTGGTAACGATCATCAATTGCAGGCTTAAAGATTTGAACTTTTTGACGTCCAATCTGTGCCCTTCTTACTCTTCTGATAAGTTCTTCCGTTTTGCCTGAAAACATAGGTCCACATACGACCTCAATGCCTCCACCGACCTGTCCAAGACCTAGTCCGACCACGGTGTCTCCTTAGTTAGTGTGTGTTTTTATTTGTGTAGTATATCGAGGACATTTTTACAGGGCCAACTCGAGTTGGCCACGCTTTTTGGCCTTCGATATCTTACCAATTTAGTATCACCTTAAAAAATAAGGGGTTTGCATATCGCGTCAAAAACACGGATTATACGAAGCTTAACGAACTAACTGCGACAATAACTATAAAGCTAATAAGAAGAGCAAATAAGATGAAGGGAGAAATCAAAATAACGATAGTCTGAAACAGTGAAAAACGCAGGTTTTTGTTTAGTCCGATCCCACAGTAGACCCAAAAGAGTAGATTGCTAAGGCCTGGGCCTATAACTGGAAGTAAATTTAAGATGGCAGGAGTCATGGCACCGTTGATAACATCATTCATGCCCTGCTCAATTTCCTCATCGCTTCCGATTACAGAAGCACTAAATTTCATCAATCCCCCCACGACCTTGAGCCATGTCCACATTCCAACAGGGAAAAAGACAAACCCCATCAACACTTTTAAGATCGTTATCTGACCAAGCTTTTTTAGAGAGATAATCCCCTCAAGAGATTCAGGAATATAGGTTGAGATACCGAGCTTCACTCCTAAAATGCTGTAAAGTGTTGCGAAAAAGACAAACAACCAAGCGAAGAGAATAACCTCTGAAAGCCTGAGGTTAATTGCTTTTTGACTGGAAGATATTTCTCCATCGAGGCCATTACGTTTTAAATAGTAAAACTCCTGTGCCTTAATTGGGTGTAGGAAATTGTAGAGAAAGCTCTTCAGGAGTAGATTCATAATTATTCCTTAGCGTAGAAAAGGCCCGCTGCATTGTGAGGTAACTGACCTGCCGCTCCTTGAAAGCGAACGATATAACTCTTTGATCCATTTATAATAAGAAGGTCTGACCCTAGCTCAGTGAAGTAGAGCAAGTCATCACCTACCTCGATTGAAAGGAATGCATCTTTAATTAGCTTATTTTCATCTGCACTTTGATTAAGTACTGTGGCAACATCAGCACTGTCAGATAATTGGTCAAAAATCTTTCTAAAAACCTTCTGCTTAGGATCAAGCTTTTGATTATCAAGAATCTGAACTTTTCGCTTACCTCTAAAGTACCCCATCATATTAAACGATTCTTTTCCCACAGTTAGTTTAAATGGGAACCGTGGAGCATTTAATATTTCAGAAGAGAGTGCTATCTTCTTCCAGAAAACTTGATGGCCACCAAAAAATGGTTTCACAGCATCACGATCTAGCCGATATAGATCATCTGAGTCGCTACTTGTAATGTAGTACCCCTCTTCACCTTGGTAGGAATTAAACAACTCAAAAGCTATTTTCTTCCCACTTTTTTTTGTGATCTTAATAGAAGCAAGCGGACCTGAAAGTTTCTCACGATCCCATTTGAGAATTATATTTTTTGCTTTAATTTCAATAAGTTTTTGAAGAAAAACTTTGAAGCTATGGCGATTATATTCAAGGCCTGGGACAATGCCGGGATTAGTTGAAAAATCTGATATCTTAATTGAAAACGACCTGTTGCGAATATTGCTTATTGAAACTTTTGTCCAATCGGCCATAACCTTTTCCATCGTAAACTTTTTTAAGATATGTCGATCATAAAAATAATTTTCAGGTAAAGCGAGAAGAGCTAAAAGGCGATTAAACTTCTCTGAGCTTCTATGAAAGATTTCCTTCAGATGGGGAGTCTCATCAGCAGTAATGTCGTAGGCGACTACCATTGTTTTCTCACCAGTTAAAGAGTTATGAATCTCCATATAAAAAGATCGGTCAAACTCAAGCTTACTTCCCATCACATAAGTGAGAGTTCCCTTTTCAAAAAGAAAGGTAAATTTGAGAGATTCGTCTGGAATAAAGGAAGAACGTTCTTTTCCTGCAATATCGTCTGGAGTTAAAAATCGTTTTGCTTTAATGCCTCCCAAAATATCAAATACAAATTCAATTAAGGATCGATCGACAAGCTTATACTCTTTAGCTGTGTAGTAATCATTGCGTCCCCTTAATATTTTCCCTGCAGGTGTTTGAAGACCCTGTAACTCTCCAAATGTTTCTGGATCGTAGAGTCTCTCTTTGATTTTCAATTGGTCACGCTTGTTTTGCTCACCCAGCTCCTCTGTAAAGTATGCTGTAGCAATAAGTGCGATTAAAACTGTAAGTAAACCTAGGTTATTTCTCATAGACGACGTCTTCTCCTGTACCAGAAAAGGGCCATCCCAAATAATAGAAGAGGTATAAAGATAACTACAACATAAAAGATAACTCCAAGTTGAGGTCCAGAAATAAAAACAGGAGTTTCCTCTCCAAAAGGAAGATTAAAAGAACTAAGCTGGCCATCATTTGAAAGCCAAGAAATAGCATTAGCAAAAAGAACAAAATTTCCAGTGTACTTAGCATATTGATTTCGAACAAAAGTTGAATTCCCGAAGGCCACAATCTTCCCCCTGCTTCCCAACTTCGTAACTGTTTCAAAAACAGCTCCAACAGAGATAGGACCCTTTCGATCAGTTCCTTCGTTGTAGGTTACTTTGCCTGCAAGGACTTCGATTAAGCTTTCTTCTGCCCAACTAGAAGGAAATGAATTTGTTTTCATCAATGAAATCATGCTGCCTGTATATTTTTTTGACTTTTCCACAGAGGCAACCAGTGGGAAGAAAACTGGAGAACTCAATTCTTGCGAAATGATATGATCTTTGCTGAATCTTTTTATTAGCGGAACAGTACCGTTTGAACCACTGATATTACTGATGGTATCAATAACAAGATTATTCCTAATATGAACACCATGCATTTTAAACATTTTTCTCAGGCCGGCAACCTTATCTCCCCTTACGTCGGGATCTATGGCAATAAGTATTTTACCCTTTTTGTAGAGTTGATTGCTGAGAAGCTTTAACTCGTGCTCAGAGAATCCACTTCTAGCGCCTAAAATAACAAGAGCACTCATATCCTTAGGCATTTTTTCAACCGTTTTCAGATCGATTGTTTTTACACTATAAGATGACTTAAGAAGTCCTTTTTTTAGTTTACTAACTCCCGTGGCCTTAAGATCATCTAATGAGAGTTCTCCGTGTCCTGTTGTAAAATAAATAATTGGGTTGTCTTTTCGTCCTATTTTAATAAGAGCATTGGTGTAATTGAGTTCAGAATTATTGATTACATATTCTCGACGTCCCTTATACTCAACTACAACTTGGGGAGTTGATGTAATTTGATAGCGTGAAACCATTATCGGATCAATTTCAACATCCACATATTCAACTTCAAGATCGTTTTTTGCAAACTGATAGAGATCGATAATTGGGGAGAGGAGACGCCTTTCTGCTTTTCGAGAAAAGACTATGAACTTAACCTTGCCATCAATCCCTTTAATTATTGACTCACTCTTTTCGGTTAGAGAGTTGAGTTTCAAGTAAGAAAGATCAAGAAGCTTAGCATTCTTAAATGCCACGTAATTGAGCATCCCAAAAATACAAAAAACAAGAAAGACTGAAATGCTCGCTGCTGCAAATTTGTTAAACATTCCGCTTCGATAAAACTCTAGATAGCGCTCGCGATCTAAATGACCAACGAATAGAGAGAGTGATACTGAAAACGCTGCCAGAGACAGATTCAATGTCAGTTCTTCAGGGATTGCAATTAACAAGCCGACTAATAGAAGATAGAGAATAATATTAACAGAATAGAGAACAAAGCTCATCCATCTTTTCATCAGGATCACCTACCAGTTTCTTGCTTTTATCACCACACGAACGAGGTTCAAAAAGAATGTAATAAAAGTTATAAAAAAGACAATGCTGTAACTAGTAATGGCACCAGATGAAAAACGATTAAAATGGAAAGGAATACTAAAGTAACTGAAAATCTGTCCTACCATATAGTTTGTACTGGCATTACTTGAAAGGGCGAGAAGTAAACTAACCATTAAAAGAGCAAAAGAAACAAGTGCTGCAATCATCTGATTATCAGTTAAGCTTGAAGCAAACATCCCAACAGCGATGTAGGCCATGATAGAAAGAATGATTCCCGCATAGTTCGAAATGATAATGCCCCAGTCATTATGGCCTGAGAAAGCTAGAACCAGTGGAAAAACCAATGAAAAAAGAAGCATAAAAAGAGCGACTCCAACATTTGCAAAGAACTTACCTGCAATAATTTGTCCTGCAGTTAGTTGTGACATCTGAAGGAGATCAATTGTACCAACTCGTTTTTCTTCAGCAAAACTTTTCATTGTGAGAAGAGGGGCCAAGAAGAGAAAGATAAAATTGATATTTCCAAAGACTGGTATCAATACAGACTGAGAGAGAGAAGCGGCGTGTAAGTTTTTTGAGAGAAGAATATAATTAAAGAAAAGCCAACCGATAATTATGCAAAAGACTCCTGTCAGGACGTATACTAATGGTGTAACGAATGCATCTTT
>JAGLCH010000027.1 GCA_023146355.1 Bacteriovoracaceae bacterium
GTTGGAGAATTATATGGAATCAACAAATCCCAAAAAACTAAGAGCTGAATTGAAAGATTATCTCGATCTCGCAGAGAAAGAGCCTATCCGTATTCAAAGACGCTCTGGCTCAACATTTGTTATGATGAATGAAGATAAGTACGCTGAGATGCAGACTGAAATTATGTCACTGCAACGAAGACTACTTTCTATGTCCCAAGTTTTGGATTCAGAAGTTGAAGATATGCCATCTAAGAAAAATCGCCTCAAAAGATTCGAGGCATAAATGTCCGTTGAAATTAAAGTTACAAAGAACTATCTCTGTTCACTGCAAGAGATAGAGGACTTCATTTGGCAGACAAGTGGTAAAGATATTTCAGTGGTCGAAAAGTTTTTAGATGATCATGAGCGTATGCAGATCTTTGTGAAAGAGAATCCTTTCACGCCAGCACCTCATCCAAATACAGGAGATCAGTCATGGCCTTTTGGCAGTGGACGCTATCGAGTATTTTTTAAAGTGGTTGAGGCCAGTTCTAAAACGATCATCTACTTTTTGGATTTGATAGATAACAGGATGCTTAATAAAGCAGTTTATCCAAACAATTCAATGCCAACATACAGCGTTGATGATTAGATTTTTTCTTTCTTTTTAACACCCTTTGCTGTTCAACATTTACGTCTTTTATTCGTTTTTTGAGATCACTAATCCTGGCTTTTGCCATCTTTTAGACTAACTATCTATTTGAAATAACAGGTTTCCTAATGATAGAGCTGGGTACGCATGTGTAGTTTTGTGCTTAAAATGACCACACACTCCTTTGTTTTTAACCATATTTTCAACCAAACTTGGAGAAATGTATGGGAAAAAGAAGCAGAAGAATTGAAATGAGCCGAGAAGCCGAAGTCTTAAGATCAATGAGATTAGATCGAGAGTTCTCTATGAGGAAAGCCGCCGATCTACTAGGAGTATCTTCGACAACAATTAACCATGTTGAAGATGGCAGGGCCAATATCTTAGAGGAGTACATTGAGAGTTTTCTCGATGCTCTCGGTTATACCCAAGAAGATTGGGGGCGGTATTTTGCTGAGAGTAAGGTTAATGACATTAAGGATAATTGTATGGACCTGATTGAAAACTTCTCGTCTGAAAAGCTTGAACTAGCGAAGCGAATTTTACAAACCATTTGATGGAGGCCTTAATTGGCCTCTTTTTTTGCCCATGCCTAGCAACCTGAGGGGGAACAGAGAAGACCTCCTCGCCTAATTTAGTAATAAGTACATAAACAATCTGGTGATTTCTTATGTGAATTTAATCTTGCTTATCTTTTATAGATATGAGGTAATTTATTCTATGAAAGTTGAAGATTTTGCTAAAACACATCGTCGTATTGATTATTTGCGAATATTTTTATTCATAGCTATATTCTTAGTTGTTGGTATTGTCGTTTCTCTATTGAGGGATAATTCTCTGTATTTACTATTATTTACTTCTATCGGTTCAGGCTCCGCAATTGTTGAATTCTTGAAAATGTATTTTCCTGATATTCGCCAACATATTAGGATCACCTTTCAGATTATTGTAGGAGCTTCTCTTTTGATTTTCTTGACTTATGGTGTCGGTGTGAATTTTCAATTTTCACAATTGTTTTTTGATGCTTCAGGAGGTGTTGTTACGGGGGCTTTGATTCAACTTTTGGTTGCGAGAATTATTATACCTCTCTTCTATGGTAATATGTTTTGTTCTCAGGTTTGTTGGAGTGGAGTTGCATTTGAATTGATGAAGAATGAGAGTAGTTGTAATGGAATAATGAAGCCTCGATCAAACTTTTTAGCATGGGGATATCTTCTTCTTGTCGTAATGTCAGTGCTAGTTGTTTCTCAGTGGTGGAATCCTGCTACTAATGGGATTGATATTAAAACCGGCCTTAATGAGCGACGTCTTCTTGCCTTTGGCGAAATCATTTTTGTTTTCTTCGTTTCGTATGTTTCTATATCGCATTGGGGAAGCCGTTCATATTGCCGATTACTTTGTCCTTTTATCACGATCTCTGGAGTTATTTCTAGATTCTCTCTATATAAGATCAGGCCTGTTTTAAATAATGATTGTGTGGGCTGTGGCGAGTGCGATCGTGCATGTCAGATGAATGTTAAAGTCTCTACATCTATACTGAATAAAGAACCTATTAATGATTCAAGTTGTATTCTTTGTGAAAGATGCGTCAGTGCGTGTGAATTTGACTGTCTTGAGATGGCACCTTTTAAATTCAAAAAAAAATGACTTTTGTTCATTTGACTGACTTCTGACGTTGAATATAATAATAAAATGAAT
>JAGLCH010000270.1 GCA_023146355.1 Bacteriovoracaceae bacterium
TCTTAGATCGTGTATAGGGGCCTATTGATTAACTGAAATGATGCTTGCTCAATTTTTTTGTCGTTACCGTATTTTGCAACCACTCTTTCACTAAAAGCTTCTCGATGAGCTAAATCATATCGAATTGCAGTATCTGTCAGTTCTTTTTTTTCTCCCATAAAAGTTAAGAGTGATTTTATCTGGCCCGATGTACCTGCCTTCACTTCAATGGGCGTAACCTTACTGTCTTGGACAGAGACAAAGTCAACCTCGGCCTTGCTTTTAGACTTATCTCTAAGCCAATAGTGTAGTTGGGGTCTAATTGACTTGTAGCTGTCTAAATAGAGGTGTTGGGCAATGAATTGCTCTGCGGTCTCCCCCTTATTCAGGAGCTCCTTTTGGTCAAGTGCAACAATATCTTTCCACTCGATACCCATGAGGCAGCTGTATATTCCAACATCGAGTAGGTATAGTTTGAATACTTCTGAATTTTCTCCTCTTTTGAGAGGTATGCCTGCACTATCGGTATGTGTCACTTTTTGAATGACAAAAATATCACTTAAAGTATCAATTGCTTGTCGTACATAAGTTGACTTCGCGGGTGATAGATTTTGATATTTTACCTTATTTCCCACTTCGAATGCGACTCTGTCGAGAACTTCCAAGATAACACTATTAAGTTTTCCTGTGGCATACTTCCTGACGTCTTGCCTGTAAGACTCTATAATATTTCCTTGTACCACTTGTGCCGCACTATAGTCATTATTTCCTGTGATGTACGCTTTCACCGCTTCTGGCATCCCTCCAACAAAGTAATAATCCTTCACTAAGTCGACAAGTTTTTGGTGGATACTGTAAGGGATTGAGTTTTTTGGTTTCTCTGTGAAAGGAATTAGTTCCTCTTTTTTACTGGCGAGTAAAAACTCCTTAAAGGTCATTGGCCCCAAAAACAGAAATTCGACTCGACCAACAGGAGCATTTTGTTTTTCTTTTTTTAACTCTACTTCAAGCAGACTTCCCGCTGCTATAACTGGGATATCAGGTCCATTTTGATCGAATTGGATGTGCCAAATTTGGATATCCAATTTTTGATTTGCTAATTTTGAAATAAATTCATTAATTGCAAACTTGTCACTTCCCCCAACTTTTAAGATCTAGTCTTAGGCAGATAGTTCAAACTTGGTATTAAACGCCGTTGCAATTTTTAGCAGAGTCATTGCCGTTGGATTAGATTTTCCTAGATACTCTAGCTTTTGGTAAGTTTGAAGTTTCATTTTCAAGATATCGGCAGCTTTTTGTTGCGAGATTTTTTTATCTTTTCGTGCCTCACGAATCATTAGTGGAATAGCAATTTCAGCTCCAGGAGTAATCCAGTGGTACTCTTCCCCTTTATAGTTTTTTGCTTTTGGTAGTGGCCATCTAGGATCATTGGCCTCTTCGAGATAGAGTTCTAGTGCCTCAATCGCATTATCAAAAGTTTCACTTATGCTCTCCCCATAAGTATAGCATCCCGGAAGATCAGGAAAACTAGCAGTATACCCTTTCCCATCACGTTCAATTTTAGCTTTATAGCGGATCATATTGGCCTCTCTCGTTATTAGTCTAATAGCTTGACCCCTGTTTGCTTTTCAATCTTTTTGATCAATCCTGTTCCTAGGTCTCGACTTCCATGATCGGGGACAATTGTTCCAAGCTTTCCTTTCTTGAACTTTCTATGTGAACCGCGTTGTGAAATTTCGTAAAATCCATCCTTGAGCAGCTTTTTGATAATATCTTTTGCTCTGCGATTCCCCAAAGAAAACTCCATTATAGTATACAGCATATATGCTGTGTTGTCGAGATGCTTCAGGGTAACCTAATGCAATGAATTTCATAACGTTCTGAGATTAAGTGACCGAATTTGTTAACATTTGTTGA
>JAGLCH010000271.1 GCA_023146355.1 Bacteriovoracaceae bacterium
AGATACCTAGATGAGACCGATGGGCTATAGCAATTTATACGAATTATTTATTTTGACTGGTGAGATATATTTGTAGTATAACACCAGTACTTTAATAAACATAAGGTGGTCGATACCCGACTACATGAAAGTACTAAGTACTAAGGAGCCTACAATGGCAAGAGTAAGAAGAAAAATCGGTGGAGCTGGACAATTCAAGAAATACGCATCTTGGAATGAGGGCGATTTTATTGTTGGTAAGTTGGTTGAAGTTGGCGAAGATGCTACTTATGGAAAACCTACTTATAAGATACAGCTAGAAGAGATTGAAATGGCCAATGCTACATACGATTACCCAGAAGGTAAGGCGATGGAAGTTGGACAGGAGATCACTCTCAATTCATCAGGATCATTAGACCACAAGATGAATGGGATTGCCGTTGGTACAGTACTAGAGATTGTCTACAACGGAACAGAGGCCCTGCCTTCAAACCATAAATTTTCAGGTAAAAGTTGTCACCAATTTGAAGTAGCTACATTTGAAGATGATGACAGTGATGTTGTCGGAAGTGATGATCTATAGACCATAGGTTCCTACACCTTGACCCCTCGACAGTTGCCTACAACCTATCGAGGGGTCACACATATTTACTAGGGGGAAAATATGCAAAAAATAGAACAGTTTACTTTAGACGAATCAATGTCAAATGCTGATTACCACGCACAACGACCTATAGAGGATCATTTTTTTAGTTCCTCACAACTAAAAACAATCCTAGAATCACCAGAAAAATTCCATGAGAAGTATCTCTGCAATGGTGCATCGGAACCAACACCTGCTGGGTTACAAGCTGCTTTCGATACTGGAAGTTATTACCATACGTCTATCCTAGAACCACATCTACTTGAAGAGGAATGTGTTATTTGGCCAGGCAAGGTAAGAGCAGGTGCCAAGTGGAAAGAGTTCAAAGAGGAACATTCTGGCAAGGCCATCCTAACTAAATCTGATGTCGCCAAGGCCAATATCTTAATCAAAGGGACTAAAGACAACCCACTCTCCATGAAGATATACACAGGTGGTAAGGCAGAGACCTCACTATTTGTTACCTATCATGTTGATGTGGAAGGTTCTGCCATTTACTTAAAGACTCCAAAGAAGAACTTCAAACTGACTAGTACAGGTTGGGCGAGTATTCCTAAGTCTATTAAGTTGTCAGAAGATTTAGTTCCAGTGCAGATCAAAGTTAGGTGTGACTATAGGCAACAAACGCTTGGATATATCTCTGACTTGAAATCCACTACTGGTGATCCTAAAAACGATGAGGCCATACTTCATAAGATTAAGATGTACCAATATGAATTTTCAGCATGTCTTTATCTAGATGCTTTCAACGCTCAATTACTTTATGAGGGCGGTGTATCGGATTACCAGGACTTCATCTGGACTTTTGCAACAAAAGACTATGCCATGGCACAAGATTGGGTCATGTCAAAGGCCCAACATGTCGTAGGGCGGGCCAAGGAAATGACCTCTATAATCCTACTGGCAAAACATTTACGAGATGGTTGGACATTCCCACCTAAAATAAATGTTTGTGGAGTGGATGATTGGGAGTTCAAAAAATGGGCACCTGCTGGTTCTGATTACAAAGAACTAACGAGACAGGATAACCCTCTTTGCGAAATCATTGCAAATTTTGTAATTGCTGATGATGAGGTAGATCCACCACTTGATGAGGCACTGGCAGAAGCATTTGCACGGTTAGAAGATACTGATGAATTAGACGAACTAGATGGTTTGTAAACTATAGAAGGAAAAACATTATGAGAATCACAACAATAGCATTTAGAAAAGTAGTTCAAGTTGCACAATACGAGCCGGAAGAGCTTTTACTAACAGCAGAGCTAGAAGGGTCTGACGTTGATACTGCCATGGCAGAACTAAAGGCAACTGCAACAAGATTTTTCAATGGTGAAGCAGAAGT
>JAGLCH010000272.1 GCA_023146355.1 Bacteriovoracaceae bacterium
TGGCTTTCAACTTTGATTTAAAAACTGTGGGTTATTGTCAATTTGGCCAGCTGAATAAAGCGACTTTCTGATCAGTTTTTAACTTTTGTTGGAGTCTCTTGTGAATAAGACCATTGAAAGATGCGACCTTAGTAGGCAGATTTTTAATATTATAACGAATTCAAAATGGCATTCTTTGGAGCTTTTTTTTCTACCGTTTCTGATGCCGATTATTGGTTACAAGTACTTCTCTATTGATGAATATGAGTTTGCATTTCTTATTACCTCGCCTATATATGGTGTCTTACTTTCCTCTATTTGTTTTATTTTATTTGGTGGGGATAGTAAAAAGATTAAGCGAATTTACTCCTTAAGTACAATAAGTGTGAGTCTATCTTATATTCTAATGTACATTGCAATTATTTACAGCAACTATACATTGCTTGTAGTGACTTCTTTCTTGGTTGGTTTTTTCAAAAGTAACATTGGCAAATCTCTAAGTAGCATAATTGCCTATGTTTTAGATGATGAAAGAAAAGGAGAGGCCCTTGGATATAGAAATAGGCAAAGTGGTATTGGAGCATTTATTGGGCCCGCTATCGGATTCTTTTTATTGAGTTGCTACCCGTATGAAAAGCAATATGCCTATAGCTCAATTTTGATTTTCTCTCTCTCAAACCTATTTGCAGGCGCACTAAATTATAGAATCTATAACTTACTCATATTTAAAAAGGGAAAAAGTGTAATATCTCTCAAGTCCGAGTTTAACTTTGCTTTAACTCTTCTACTCATAGCTCTATTCATTGAGGGGCTTGCTATTGCGCTCCTTGCACCTTACATACAGCCTTTTTTGATCAGTCGAATAACAAGACATGAGTACCTACTGGCGTTAATCTATCTCCCTGGAGGAGTTGTGGCCGCAGTCCTTGCCCCAAAATTTGGAAAATTTATTGATGAAGGAAAATTCAAAAATGCTTTCCTATGGGTCTCATTCATTGGGGCAATAACAACTTTTTTGATAACAATGAGTGATGACCTTATAACTTTATCACTCTTGTTTTTTATTGATTCACTGGCCATTACTTTTTTGGCCTTGCTTATTGATAAGATTATTTCTACCACTATTCAGAATAGTGGTAGTTTTTTTGGAGTTAAAGGCTTGATTATCGGTGGAACTAGTATTTTGGGTCCTTTTCTTGGAGCAGCAATATGGAAATCTTATGGAGATCTAGTATATCCATTTTATTTCTCTGCAGTAGTTGAAGCTATCTCAGGTGTTGCATTCTTCATTGCGCTATTTTTTCTTGCGAAAGATATAAAAAGAAAAAAACAATGATGTTATCAAGCTCTATTTAGACCAGAAAAAATGATTGTAATACTAATTGCGTATATATTACTGGACTAACGATTGGCCCCG
>JAGLCH010000273.1 GCA_023146355.1 Bacteriovoracaceae bacterium
CAGATTAGCCACTCTAATGGATGACATTAGTACTTCTTAAATAAGAATTTCATATATGAAATTCTTATTTAAGAAATACTTGCTATAATTGACTTAAAGGCTAAAACTACCTAAAAGAGTATTGTTCAACACTTAAAACTTTGGGACAGCATAATGAAAAAATTAGTTACACTTTTTGTTCTTTTTACAAGTATTTCTGCTCTTGCTAATTGCGAAGATAGCCGCCGTTTTAAAAACTGCATGATTGTAACAAACAACAAGCAAATCTGTAATATGATGATCTGCTCAAATTTTGAAAAGAACAGTCGATTTGAGACAGAAACAGCTGTAGATCCTCTGTGTTTTGAGGCCCTTTTGGATGAAATTGGACCTACTAAAGCGGCCGAAGCTTGTCCTTCAAATGAGTATGACCTTGAAATTGATTATGATGCCCCGACCTTTTAGTTTGTGAATCTTTAACAAATTTTGGATATCTCTGCTCTTTCTTTGATTATGTCACTTCATCTTCCATAAAATATATCGTCGGAGCCGCATTACCAATGCGACTCATGGCAACTCTTTTTGTTCCTACCTCTATTTTAGCTCTTTGTTATATGTCGATTTTAAAAAAGTGCCTCCAATTCAAAGTTGCAGTGCCTAGCCACTACTAGAATAAGGATTTGATTGTTGATATTTACAAAAAGGCATGTTCTATAATAAATACTAGTAAAGACAAGTTTAATTAATTTGGAGATACCAATGTCTAACTGGACACACAGGGCCGAACTACTCGTAGGAAAAGAAAAGATGGATGCTCTTAAAGCAAAGCATGTTCTCATCATGGGACTAGGCGGTGTGGGCGGTGTAGCATCAGAGATGATTGCTCGCTCAGGTGTTGGCATAATGACAATTATTGATGGAGACTCTATTGACCTAAGTAATATCAATCGCCAAATTATTGCTCTGCACTCTAATATCGGAAACCGAAAGGCAGAGGAGCTAGGAAAAAGACTTAAAGATATCAATCCAGAACTCAAGCTTACAGTAATCGATCAGTTTTTTACTGGTGATATGATGGATGAATTCGACTTCACACCATACGACTACGTAGTTGATGCCATAGATACTTTAACTCCAAAAACTCGTTTCGTTACTGCGGCCTTTCGAGCAGAGAAAAAAATAATTTCATCAATGGGAGCAGGGGGAAAACTTGATCCAACCAGAGTTGAGATTACTGATATTTCGAAAACCCATAACTGTAAACTTGCTCGCGCCCTAAGAAAAAGACTTAACCGAAGAGACATAAAAAAAGGTATCAAAGTAGTCTTTTCAGCAGAAGATATTATAGAGGGATCGTTTATGGATATTGAAGAAGTAAACTATAAAAGATCGACTGTAGGCACAATTAGCTACATGCCTACGGCCTTTGGAATTATATGCGCATCTCAGGTGATTAGGGACCTACTTGATAAATAGATAGGTATGGCAGCGTTTCACAATAAGCTGCATTACCTGTTCATTATTCTTTAATTCTTCAGTAAAATCTTTTGAACATTTATCACACCCATCAACATTATGTGCCTTGTAGCATCCCATTGAATAAAAAAGTGGTAACTCTTTTTGATCAGAGATGTGCGTAGTTCCCCTAACAACTCTCCCCTTTTCACACCAACTATAGGCAAATTGTAGTTTTGGCACTTTTAAGCTTAACAGCTCTACAGCAAAGTCATTTGCCATATAAAGATAAAAGTCGCTATAAAAAGTAACCCTTGGGTGGTCAAACCACTTACTAATATTATGAATATGAGAAATATTATTAATACCAAGTAAAAAGTGAGAACTTTTTTGCTCTTCAATTAGCTCTGCGAGCCTATCAAAATACTTACCTTCTTCAAAAAGAACAGGTGCCAATGGAACAACAACATCAGCGCCAACAACAGGTAAGAGGTCAACATTAAGATCATGATGATCTTGAGTAAATGGCATTCCATCATCTAAAAACAGATCCATTCTGGTAGATGTTCCCACTTCAAGAGATGGAGAATCAGGAGTCTTATATGATGGTGCTACAAATATATTATCAAAGTGATTAAGTAGATTCTTTTTTAGCTGCTTTATTAATGACTTTGGAATAAATGGATTAGAAATATTACTAGTGTTTCTTACCTCTTCTAATGAAATACCATAAAGGGACTCACCTGTTTGAGCAAAAGCACTAACAATATTGGCCTCTATCTCCTGGGGTGTCTGGGCCTTTGATAACTCCACATCAACAGATATTTTTGTATCACCATGAATAAAGCTCAGAGACTTCTCACTAATTTCAAATGAAACAGGAATGAGTTTTTTTATAGGAGGATATGACTTCTCATCAATCCCTGGCATTGCTTTTTCGCTAATTCCAAGAAGACGAATTTCATCCCCTTCAATACTTTCATTCGTGATCTCAATGGTTGCATCGTCACCAGATCGGCAGCGATCAACTCTTTTTCTTCTGATCGACAAATTCTGAGGTTTAATTCCACAGATAAACTTTCCATCTCTAAAAAGAGAGAGGGAATCAAATGATCGAATTTCACGGCTTGCCCTAAAGGTAAGAAACCGTCCTTGCTGAAAAAGAGCAGTACCCGCAAGAACTCCAGTGTGACCGGAATACATTGGATTTAAGAGTCCATCCCCATAAGGACGAAACAGATAGCCTGTTGATGGGTTTCGGGAAAAACTTATAAGTGCTCGATCGAGAGCTTGGAGCGACTCCTTCCCATTGAGTAGGCCACGATAATAATTTGAAACATCAAAAGCATACTGGGCAGATTTCATTCTTCCCTCAATCTTAAAGGAATGAACTCCCAGTGCCTTGAGTTTAAGAGCTTCACTCCCTAAGACAAGATCATTACAGGAAAATGTAAACTGAGAGGTTTCAGATTCTCGATCAAAGTAATTTCGGCAAATCTGAGCACACTCTCCTCTATTCCCCGAACGTCCTAGCATAAGACCAGAAGCAAGGCACATCCCAGAAAAGGAATAGCATAGTGCTCCATGGACAAAAACTTCAAGCTCCATCTCAGGGACAGCTTTTCGAATCTGCGCAATGGTGGAAAGTGTTGCTTCTCGTGAGAGAACAACCCGACTCACTCCAAGTTCACGAGCTACAAGCACTCCTGAAATATTGTGAATTGCCATCTGTGTAGACGCATGTATTTCGATATTGGGGTAATACTTGCGAATAAATGCAAGGACACCAATATCTTGAACGATAACAGCATCGACACCTATTGTGTCGAGCTGGTGGAGAATGCGATTGAGAAGAGGAAACTCTTCATCTTCTACAAGAGTATTAATCGTAACATAAACTTTTTTAGCCTGAAGGTGAGCATGGTTCAACAATCGTCTGAGGGATAAGATTGAAAAATTCTTAGCACGCTTTCGAGCAGAAAAATCTTCAAGTCCTAAATATACCGCATCAGCGCCGCCTTCAAAAGCAGCAAGCGCAGTTCCAAAATCACCTGCTGGGGCAAGTACTTCACTCATAATTTACGTCCTATTTTTAGTAGAGTATTTCAGTTTATCATCTAGAGGCCGTCAAGACAAAAGAAGAGATTACTGACGAATGATGCAACAACTTAAAAACAATCAGTCTTTAGAAAACCTGACTATTTTGGCCATGGTAAAATATCTCCTCTCTGATTCTGACACTAATATCCCTACAATAGAGAAGTTCAATAAACGGAGGATGAATGAAAAATGTTGTAGTTATGTTTGCGAATGGCTTTGAGGAAATCGAAGGAATTACAATTGTCGATATCATGCGTAGGGCCGGCGTTCTATGTCAAACAGTTGGCATTAGTAGTGATGCTGCCACAGGAGCTCATGGTGTTTGTATAAAACTTGACGCAACCCTTAGTGAGCTTAATAAAAATGGAAAAATTGATGCCGTAATCCTTCCTGGGGGAATGCCTGGCGCTACAAACTTAAAGGAAAATCGAAAATTAATTGAGTACTTAAAGACAGTAAATAATGAAGGTGGGATCATTGCCGCGATCTGCGCCGCACCCATCGCTCTTGATGCTGCAGACCTTCTTCATGGGAAAAATTATACATGCTATCCTGGATTTGAAAAAGAAATCAAAAGTGGCCGCTTTACTAGCAAGAGAGTTGTAGTAGATGGTAACATCATCACAAGTAATGGACCGGGATCAGCGATGGATTTTTCCTATGCTCTCTTAGATTCCCTAGGCCTTAGTAGGCAATCAGTGGAACTCAGAGAGGGAATGCTTGCCAAGTAAGGAATGAAAATGGAATTTAATTTTCACATGCCAACCAAAGTATTCTTTGGCTTTAATTGTATCGAAAAGCACAGTCATGAACTCAAAAGACTTGGCCCAAAATGTCTAATTGTATGTGGTAACCAATCAGCTAAAATGAACGGCTCACTTTCAGATATAACGAGTGCTCTTAATAAAGAGAATATTGAATTTGAAATATTCAATGAAGTAGAACCAAACCCATCAATTGAAACAGTTACAAGGGGCGGCCTTAGGGCGAGGGAACTTAAAGTTGATTTCATCATTGGTATTGGAGGCGGTTCTCCAATGGATGCTGCTAAGGCAGTTGCTATTGTCGCAAAAAATGAATTCTCAGAAGATGTATTTACTCAGTCGTATAAAACCCCAGCACTTCCAGTAGTCACCATCCCAACAACATCTGGAACGGGAAGTGAAGTAACTCAATATGCAATCCTTACAGATGAATCTGCAGAAACGAAAAGAGGCATAGCACACCAACAAATCTTTCCGGTGTATTCTTTCCTTGATGGAAAGTACATGAATTCACTTCCCACAGAGCAAACAATCAACACTGTTATTGATGCCTTTAGTCACGCAGCAGAAGGCTATCTTGCAGCTCGATCAACCCCGATAACTGATATCCTTGCACTAGAATCAATTGGTATCATCGGGGGCCTCCTAAACAAACTAGATAAAGAAAAGCTCATAAGGAAAGACAGGGATTCCCTTCTTTACGCATCTATGCTTGCTGGTATTGTAATAGCGCAAACGGGAACAACCATTTGTCATGCCATGGGTTATTCCCTCACCTACTTCAAAAAGATAGACCATGGTCGTGCTAACGGGCTACTCTTCCCTGCATTTCTTCGTCACTCAATGAATGCCCAAGATGGAAAAGTAACAAAACTCCTCGAGGCTTTAGGACTTCATTCTATTGAGGAGTTTGAAGTTACGATTGAAAAATTATTTGAAGAAAAAATTATACTAACAAAAGATGAACTAGGACTTTTTTCGGAGAAAGCTTTTAAAACGGGAAATGTCGAAAACACAATTCCAAAACCTACAAAAAAAAATATCTTTAAAATGTTTTACGATTCATTCTAAATGGTAAAAAAGAAAATCAACACAGAGGTATTTCTCATTTGATATCGCTGCTAATTTTCCCATAAACTTCAATATTTCTAAAGCCCCCTCTATCGCAGACATGATCTCGAAGTGTTCCTTCAAGAAGATACCCCA
>JAGLCH010000274.1 GCA_023146355.1 Bacteriovoracaceae bacterium
CTTATGTCCGATTTTCTTATATTTTGGTAGTGAAAACTTATCTGAGGTCGAGCAGTAGGTAAAGCAGTTGGCATACTCAGAAGTGAAAGAGTCAAAGCGCCAGGCATCATCACCAAACCAATTATAGGTGGTGTACTTTTCCTTTAGCTTAAGGAGAGTTTCCTTTTTAAATTGATCTTGAAATAAACAGAAGGTGATTAGGTCGGGGTTAATTTCATCTGCCTTCTTAAGAAGTGCCTCTTGGAGTCCACTCCCATTCTTTAAGTATGAGTCGTAATAAAAAGGGATAACCTCATGACCTAGGTCTTTCATCGCCTGCATGAATCCCAGCTGTCCAATAAAGTTTGGACCTCGCGCAGCTACGCCGTAGTCATATTCTAAGTCGACAAATAATATTTTCATGAGAGTCCTTCAATAATTGATTTTGAAACGGTTTTTGCAAAACGGAACACGTGAAACTCTTGGGCCTTGTCGCTCTGGAGGTACCTCTCAATATTGTCGAAATATCTCTGACAATCATCAGCTGACATTGATTTTATATAGTTGTAGAGCTCACGATGGGTTTTAAACTTTCTCCGATCAATGAAGCAATCTTCAGGAATGTAGTCCCTAATGTTATCGGCACCCCAGTATATAGGGATGGTTCCTGCAAAAAGACAGTCAAAAATCTTCTCCGTGATATAGCCATTTAAGCCTGTAATATTCTCATAGCAAATGGCGAAGCTATATTTTTCCAGCGTTTCCTTCTTTGAATCAACCTTACCTTTATAAGAAGGAAAGGGAGTGAAGGGGAAGAGTTTAGCTAGTCTTTGAAGTCTTTTAAAAACTTTGAATAATCCTTGAAAGGCAGGTTTGTCCCAACCAATTCCATAGAGATCAAAGTCAGCTCGAGCATTCTCTTCAAACCAACGGATGGAGTTGATTCTTTCAGAGTATAGTTCTGTCTCTCCCGATGATAGTTTGTGCGCAGAAATCAAGGTGCAAAGCTTACTGCGGCTTAAGTTTTTATTGATATGAGTTGGAAGATCAAAGGCATAGTTAACTTTAATAAAGCGCTTACCGTCTATGACATCATCATTCCAGGTGAAGATCTTATTGAAGTTGAGATGCCTTTTCTCGTGCCAACTATTTTTAACGATGAGAGGACTTTCTAGAATCAAAAGAAATGACTTCTTTGCATTGTTTCGCGGTGGCAACCTCTTTGGCATCTCATTGTAAATGGTGAACTCTGATTCGCTAATTGGATTAATATCCTGAGTGGCCAAAGCATACCCATGTTTCTCAAGCTCATCTTTTAAGAACATAAAAGGAGCAAGACAATCATCTCGATTGAGAGCAGCATCTTCTCTATTGAAAATTCTGTTATTCTGATATGGTTGGGAAACAACGAGTGTTGCTTGTTTCATTCACGAAAGTCCTTATAAAATGCCGTAATAGTCATCAATTCTATCTCACTGCATCGTAATTTGTACAGATTAGAGCGCTTTATTTAAAGGGGGCGCGAATAACAGATAGCCCCCAAATGATTACCCCATAGAGATAAAATTTGAGATGCCATTTAGTAGAAAGTGCCGTTTTTAGAAGAGAGATTGAGAAGGGGGACAATGGCAGTGAAGGTTGTCTCTCTCTTTTCTTTATGTAATTTAAGGAAATTAAAGCGCGATCTTTAAAGAATAGAAAGCGGTAGTGATCTAGTGTTCTAGTACTGAGCTGATGAGAAGAGACAATTTTATCTAAAATTTTAAAAATGGGATGTCTAGTCGTTCTTATTTTCTTCTCTCTAAAGCTGTAGCTCACTTCAGCAACCCGGTAGTTGATGAGTGGTTTTGGGCAGAATGCTAGCTCTCCCATTTGTGTCAATCTGAGCCACACATCTAGATCTGCTGTGGTGCCATACTTACTGCCATTCCAAATCTTTATCTGATTGGAATAAATTTCTGTTTTGGCCATCACGCTGGGGCAGGTGATGAAGTTTCCGTATTTGAATATGAGGTCGACAAACAGTGCATTATTAATTGCAGTATATGTACTATTCTTTAGTTCTTTTGGTAGGAAGCGCTCACGAATCACCTTTCCTTCGCCATCAATCTCCTTAGCGTGAGTTGCTACTGCTACTAGCTTGTCATTTGATTCAAGGATTTTTACCTGTTCACTCACCATCTCCTGTGAGTAAATATCATCGGAGTGAAAAATTGCCGTGTATTTTCCCTCTCCCTCCTGGATACAGCGGGTGAAGTTGGCCTCAGCTCCAATATTTTTTTGATTGAGTTCGATCTCAATGGATGAATATTCCTTAAGGATCTCTACAGTGTTATCGGTGGAGCAATTGTCGAAAACCTTGATCTTGATATTGGGATAGCTCTGCGCCATCAGTGAATCGAGGGTTGCTCTAATGGAGCTTTCTGCGTTGTATGCGGGAATACAGATTGTTACAAGTGGTGTGTGCTCCATATTTATTCCAAGGCCTTTCTGTAGAGGCCAACTATATTGCTTACCATTATCTTTTCATTGAATTTCATTGCGACAATGTTGAATGCCCTAGTTGTAATATCTGCTCGTTTATTTGGGTCGGATATTGCACCTTCCAAATGCTGCGCTATCGATTCTGGTGCGAGCTTAAAGACATATCCTGTGTCATTATGCTTT
>JAGLCH010000275.1 GCA_023146355.1 Bacteriovoracaceae bacterium
AAGTCCCATCAGCCACCCCATTTTTCCCCTATCCAAACTTTTGTTTCCGCCGACCACACCGTCACTAGAAACAGACTCCAAATCATTATTTTTAGCTTTATCTCCAACACTCGGAGACCCTGCAGCTACGCATTCTTGAGCCCTATTTCCGGAGTAGCCTAGATAGTCCTCAAAATCATTAGACCTCAATACAAACCTGAGCTTACTCACGCCATTTACCCCCTTTTTTCCCACCAATACTCTACTAAACACCTTCTTATAGGCATTTTTAAGTGCCGGCCGATCACCTTCCTCAATTAAATCCATCACTCTTTGAATACGTTCCATCAATCCTTTTAGATCAAGAGCAGTTTTTTGAAAGATCTCCTTACTTTTACCCATAAGATCACGTGCCTTATGAACTTTATCTATTTTCTCCCTAATACTCTTAGTCTGTGTTTTATACTCTGTTCTAAAGATCTTTGCTTCTTCCATGTCATCATCCGATAGCAAGAAATCCATTCTCTTATCCAACTGAACTCTCTCCTTTTCTAGCTCTTTAACTTCTTGATCAAGTTTGATTTTTTCAAACTCCATTAAATCTTTTTTTTGTTCATTTTGATTCATTGTCTTTTTAAGAGAATCTTTGAAGTTTGATGTCTTATCGATCACCTCCTGTAATATTGCTCTGGCCTGTCCATCGATGTCACCACTGATTAATGTGACCTTGTTCAGTTCGTTTCGATAATAGGTTTTGTTTTTCGCTTTAACATGTACTCCATGAAAGCTACTGCCATCCTCTTCCAGCTTTAAGAGACCAGAAAGCAGGTGAATGTAATCACTATTCTTACCATTTCCCACTTTTTCAACCACTCTCTCAACCTGTTCCCACAACTTAAGATCGATGACACACCCATGTGGCAAATCAATCACCTCATACCGCTCATAAGGCATTAATCGTTTCTGCTTCTTCTGTTTGTTTTTAAAATTTACTTCCCATCTCCCAATGTATTTTTTATTTGTAAGAACCGTTTTTAAGGAAGAGGTAGTAAAAGATTCTCCATTTTTATTAAAGATCTTTCGGCACTCACACTCTCTTAAGGTATCCATATAGGAGCCATACTTCACAAAAGTATTCATAATCCACTCAACAGTTCTTAGCTCTTTTTTGTTGGGGGTGTATTTTCCAACGACTTCGACTCCATCTTTTATAAGTTGGTCTAGCCCCAATACAAGATGAGTACTATTAAGTTTTCCAGAATAAATAAGTGCGGAATGATTTGTTTCCTTCGTTCGCTTTCCAATTTGCTTAGATTCATATTCTGCATTCATGGCCATCTGATCTAGTTGAAGAACTTGTTGTGGATTATTTGGATTAAAAGGAAGTCCTCTAATAACTATTTCGCATTCCACATCATTACATCTATTAAAAAAGTCCTTCCATATTCCCGCATCTCTAACGAGTCGGGACAACTCTTTGATGATTATGAAATCATGTATTCCCTGCTTTATTTCCCAATTCATTCTCTGAAACGCAGGTCTCTTGTCATGCCTTCCTGAAATACCAGGTTCAATGAAGAAATTAACAATCTTGTAATTTACATGCTCAGTATGTGATCTCTCTTTTGCCTCATCTACATTAATATTAATTTGTTGAAGAAGAGATCCTTTATCAACAAGAACTTGCTCTGAATCTGAAACTCGAAGATAAGCGGCACCTTCAATGGTGTCCCACTTCTTATTGACTGGCTTCCAATTGTCTAAATACTCTTGAGCCAAGACCTCACACTCATGAACTGCCTTCGCCATAAGAGCTTTTCTCTCGTTGGCACTCATTTTTTTAGATTTTTCCCTCATAGTGTAACCCTCGATAGATCTCTTCAAATATCTCACTAAATTCCAAAATAGCGTCCTCAGACAACTCTCCCTCTATGGAAGAGCTATAAATTGGAGCATCTTTGGTCTTTTTCTTTAATTCTTTCTTTTTTTTGGCGTAAGCCTCCGCCTTCTTGATGGAGACGCAGGTCTTACACCATGACTCGTGACCGTCAGATTTGGACTTATTCTTACCAAAACCTGACCATTCCTTGAATTCCTCGCATTTAGGACAGCATTTTCTATTTGAAATACTGTCCTCTAGCTTGAATGTGCTTCTTTTCTTGACCTTCACCAATCATGATATGGACTAGATCAACTTCACTAAACTACTTTTTTAAATTATTTTCGCTTTTATTAACTTTTTACTAACTTTAAAGGATGCTCTCGAAACTCAAAGCAAGCGACACAACCAGTATGAAAACCTATCGCTAATCGATTGTGAGGCAGTATTTTGACCCTGCTTGGGAATATCCCCTCATATAGTTTCACCTCATTGATAGTATCGCCGTGCATATCGGTTATAAGAATCTTCTCTTGGTAAACCCTAGCAAAGACCTTTCCACTACTGTCCATCGCTCCGACAAGTCCTTTCTCTCCACTGCAGCCACTCTTATTGAACCGTGGGGTACTCTTTTTTCTCTCGTAATAAGATTCACCCATTGTGTAGATCTGATACTCATTGGCCCATACATCGTCATATATAAAATCGTCCATTGACGGTTGCTCTAGTATCAATTGCAACTCTCCATCGAGAACCTTGAGCCAGTATAAGTTTTTGGCAGAAGATGCGAGTGCCGCTTTATCTTTTACGCCCTCAATTCGCCTGATACTTCTAATTCTGCGAGTAGGAATCAAGTCAATTGTATTAATTGTCTTGAAACCATCCAAAGAGAGGTACTCAATAGTTGAACCTAATCGATCATCCCCGTAGGTGACCATTATTGTCCCATCTTCAAAGTCGATAATGGATTTGATCTCTCTTCCTCTACTCTCAAGAGAGAACTCTCGCTCAAAGTCTCTGTTTAAAAGTTCTAGCTCTCCATTTTCGTTACCTAAAAGTAACTTTTTAATACCGCCAACTTTAACGATTGATGCAGCAGTGATTGGACTTTTAGACACCTCACACACTTTAATGACTTCTTGTGTATCAGAATCAACTACGGCCACAGACCGATCTTCTGAAACAGTTATAAACTTATCTTCATCATCAAAATGCTCTACAATCTCCGTCACCCAGCTTCCATGAATCTCAAAGACATCCCCAGAAATATTACTTCCTCTAAAATCACTCATTTCATACCTCCTAGCTCAAACGCCCAATGTCTTTTCTAATCTCATGCTTCAATGTTGAGGTTAGATGAAACTGTGGCGTAGCAATTGTTGTTAAGGAAAACTCATCACTTAATATCTTATTCACAATCTCTTCATTCCAATCGTTAGCTCCACTACGGCCTAATGCCTTGGTATGAATAATTGCATCGACTAAATTAAGCTCATAGCTCCTATGGACTGCCCTTCTTACAACTTTTGCATCTCCTTTTGATGTTATTGAGAGACGGTGATTCCAATACTTGATAACTTCATCAATTGGAGCAAAGTCTGCGTTGATGATTAGAGTATTAGTGTTTGGAATGAACTTCCCTACTCGATCTTCCATATCTCCGGGTTCACGAATACCAATATCTTCACTCATGGGTTTTACTGACTGCCAGACAACATCTGGATAGTCCGCAATATTCCCCTGTTGCATTGAATTCTTACCCTTGCGACCACTCCCGTAGATCTCCTTATCTTTGGCACTACTTCCCTTTCGAGAATTGAGATCTTTGATTGGAGTGTCTGACGATGGCATATATGGATTATCTCCATCTTCGCATCCAGCCAAATCTCCCTTTTCATTTTTGCGGGTATGATCAAGCACCAGATTGCCATCAATATCTCCCTTGGTTTGTTGAATGTATTTTGGCACCTTGAACCTGTTAAGGAACTTTTTAAGCATGTCTTTAACCGTAGATGATTGGGCAGTTCCCATCTGGGCATCTATGAAGTCACGCAACTTCTTTGGCATATTATCGTTAAACAACTTGCCCATATCATTTATAGACAGAGGATTTCCATTAACCGTCAGTCTTGTCCTTGCAATTGCAGCATAGATATTGTCCCCAGTTGGTTCGATATAGATAAAAACCTGTCTCATCCCTGCGTAAACACCAAACCGAGGCAAGTATGAATATGGCGGATAGGGCTTCTCATACACCTCACCATTAAGAATGATTGCGATATGACCGCAAGAGCCTCCCATGTTCCCCATAATGGTCCCATTGTTCTTTGAAAAATCATTTTCTTGAATCCACCAGTGTGCATTGAATTCATTAAAAGATAGTGACCCTTTTGAAAGAGACTTCTTATTAAGCAGTCTCTTCATCCCTTGAATTGTTCTATTCTTCGTCCCTCCATGCTTATCGTTGGAATCTAGGACAGTGATCTGAATCTGAGATGGGATATCGAAGAACTTAGTATTCAAGTATTGGATCAGATACTTGAATCCGGCCTTATCCTTTTTTCCCTTGTCACTAATTCTTCTGGCAGTGTTCTCATCTAATGACTCTCCAAGAAATGTGACAATTGTCCCACTCTTCTCTTTCTGAAGAAGCCCAGGCATCAACTTGTTAGTTATAGATTTGGCTTCCTTGATCACATACTTGCTATCAACAAGTGCAATGATGACAATGCTACATTTACCGTTCTTTTTTGATTTGTAGACCATTCCTTCAGGATTGTTCTTAAAGGCAGAAATCTTACCTCCTACTCCAAAGTTAGCATCCTCGCCATGGGTCTTATTAGCTCCCTCAACTCCAAGTGTCGCAACTTGATGGATCATCTCATCAAGAGTCATCCCATCGCCATTATCGACAATACAGAGCTTCTCAACCTTATCCTTAGCTAGATAATAAGGATCAATTCCCCAGAGAATCACTCCCTTTTTAGCATTGGCCCTTTTGATCGCTTCAATAGAGTTAACTGTGTACTCCCTCAGGAATTGAAGAGGAGGACACTCTGTCCCCATAATGTTTACAAGTGTTGATGGGTTTTCGGCCTTAATTTCTTGCATCTGCTTTTTCATTACGCTTCTCCTTGTCTTTGCGTTTTGTAGACACAATATAACACGGCTCAAAAAAGTGTTTAACACTTTTTTGTTAAACTGTATTTTTTACACACATTTATAAAAACAATCTACTGTTAAACACATATTTTCATTGAAAATATATAAACTGATGATATTCTGTTAGAATGAAACCTAAGAAAAAGAAGAATAAATCGGACTATCCTATTATGGCCTTTAGAGTAGATGAAGATTCTAAAAGTGAACTGATGGCAGAAGTAGATCGCTTAACAAATCTATACAATGATAATGTTCGTGATGATGAATATTTATTTAGAAAAAACGACATTATTATAGAAGCACTGAGAGAAGGGCTGAAATTGCTTTGCAAGAAAGAGACAATGAAACCTTCCTGCACCAATAAAAACAGAGCGAATAGCCTTGATACAATAGTTGTTCCCACAAGAGCTGAAAGTTTTCAAAATGTATTTATTAAACAAAACTGCTGGCATCCAGTCCGAATAAGTAAGAAACAAAAATCGAAATTAAAATATATTGCTGCGTACGTAAGCGCACCAACACAAGCTATAACACACTATGCAAAAATAAAATCGATCGAACCGACTACAGAAGATCCTACCAAATATATAATTTACTTCGATGGAAAAGCAAAAGAGATACGATCAATTCCGCGTGGTCAAAGACTTACAATGGCAGGTCCTATATATTGTGAATACAAACTGCTAAAGTCGGCTAAAAGCACCGATCAATTGAAATAGGCTTGATCAAACTCATCATCATCCTTCTTACCAACTAGTTTTGCATCAAGGTGACTATAATGTTTTTTGACAGTCATCCAGTCATCATTAAGAAGCTCTGCTGCACCATCGAAGTCACCGGGGTACTTCATTAAGTATGCAGTGGCCCTAAGGTGACGATAGTCATACATTGATAAAGATCTCCCGAGATATATCTTAGTAACCTTTCTCATCTCTCTGGTAAGGTAAACGCTCAGCATTTTTTTACCACTACTTAAAAGAAATAGCTCATCCAATGAACCACCCTTTAGAAAGTATCCTCGATGTTTACTCAAATATAAATCAATCCAAGAACTCTCTTCTTTGCCAAATTCTTTTTGAATCATCTTTTTATTTTTCGTTTCTCCTTTTAAATACTTTATCGACCAAACCTCATCCTTACAGACTAGATTTTTGCTGATTTTACAATCACTCCAATTCATTGGTCTTAAAGGTTTCCTAAGAACCAACATCAAAAGAACTATATTTCGACATAATGTATGGAGTTCCAATGAGTCTCCTCGCAAGGCTAACTTCCAATAATCTATTTTCATATTTTCGATCATTTCAAATATTGGTACTAGTGGGTCCTCTAGTTTCAGTAAAGGAGCAATATTTCTCTCAACATCACGAACTGCTTCAAACTCTAAGTCTGATCGTACAATTGAGTAGTCTTCAATCAACTCATCTAACTCTTCTTTCGTAATAGGTACCGTTACTCTTTCAAAATATTGCTGATAGTACTTAGCAATATAAATAAATGTATTATAAAACCCCATAACACTTTTTGTTACGATACCGCCCTGCCTCTCCGTAAAGAAGTCGATAAAGTCAGAGACCATTTCGTGGTTCAGGACATCTTGCAAGCTTAACTCTTTTTCGCCTTTATCAATATTATGAATGTAGCCAAAAAATGGTCTAAGATATCTGATCGCAAAATCAGATGAAGAGCAAATCCCATTCGACCTGACCATCCACTTGCTTTTCTTCCTTCTAAGCTTTTTATGTTCCGGAACTGCCCTTGTTTTATATTTGTAATATTTTAGGTACTCCTGTCGAATCGTCTCAATGATTGGGTCTGACTTCCATTGCTCATTTGAAATACAGTATCTAGAAGAAGACAATCTCTTTGTCTTCTCAATAAAATCATCGTCACTTGGTTCAGTGAATCTGCAAGTATGGGTATGAATTTTGGGAAAAAATGTATCTAAGAGGAAGTGATGTCCAAGTTCTAAAAACTCTGATAATTTACAAAGTTTTTTAGAACTCGTTTTCGTAGGAATATGACCATTCAACCATCCTACGACACAGACTCCAACTTCTTTATATATAGCCGAGGGTCGAATCTCCTTATACTTAATGATCATTTGTAGATAACTTTGGAGGTTATGCCCGTCAATGGAAGGCAGGTGAGAATTAACTGGAAACATCTTTCTATAAAATTCTTGTGCCTTACAAATGAAGTGCTTTTTCCTCCTTCTTGTAGC
>JAGLCH010000276.1 GCA_023146355.1 Bacteriovoracaceae bacterium
AAATATCCTTCCGAATACTTGCTATCAATCACAACACCAGAGTTCTTAAGCTTTTTTCTTATACGTGAAATCTGATAATCCACAACACGATCTGATTGCTCAAGGGAATTTTTCCAACACCTATCTAATATACGCTCGCGACTCACTGTCTCGCCCTCATTGACACCCAAATAATATAAAATGCGGAACTCTTGTGGAGATAGTCCCAATGGAAAAGTATTGCAAAATGCATCATGCTTATTATGGTCCACAATGAGCTTCCCTAGAGACAGCATTTCCTTTCGTACTTCTTTCACCAGCCCCAAGAGGCCAGAAACAATCCTCACCATTTCCTTTAGATCAAATGGCTTCTGCAAAAAAAAAGTGGCGCCAAGATGATATGGTGAATAATTAGAGTCGAGACAACACTGCCCCGAAATTGAGATAATAGGTTTTGCAGGAAATTGAGTATGGATTGCTGAGATCAAGTGGTTCCCCGATATCCCAGGTAACCCAAGGTCAATGATCGCAAGGTCATATTTCCCACTTGTGATAAAGGAAAGAGAATCTCCCCCATCGGAAAATGCCGTTACATTGTACTTTTTCCCTAAGTACTTTACTAGTAACTCCCTGATTTCGGTATTGTCTTCAATAACTACAATTTTTTTCATCTAATTCTTATCGATATGATGAAGTTAAGGAGAGATTAAATTTAAAACAAATATAGGTTAAGATGGTAAAGAAAAGGGCCACATTGAGTGACCCTTTCCAATTATTTTACTTAGTTTTCTTTACGACTTTTTTCTTCGTGACTTTCTTTTTTGTGACCTTCTTTTTTGTAACTTTTTTAGCCTCTTTTTCGAGTCGTTTTTTCTCATCTTTTTCAAGACTTTTTAGTCGATCATTATTCTCTTTCTCTTGTTTTTTTAGCCAAAGAGTAAGCTTTTCTTTTACTTCTTCAAGCTCTTCAATTAATTTTCGCTTTATTTGAGTTGGAGATTTAGCAATTTTGGTACACCGCTTTAATTCTACTGAGTCGCTTTTGATCATCAGTACACGCTTCTCAACTTCATCTTTTGTCATGCGGTAAATCGGCATATCAGCGAGGTAATCGCAAAACGTAAATTTTTTCTTTCCGAGGTACTCAACAAATTCCTTTCTATTTTTGCACTTCGTCGCCTTGTCATAATGCTTCTCTTTGATGAAGCGGATAATCTCATTATTCTGACGGAGTTTATTTTCATAATCCTCACAAAGAAGCTCATAACGTCTTCTAACAACAACAAGCCTTACGTCTGCAAAAATCTGTAAGATTTCATCTGGTCTATCAAAAATTCGAACACCACGCTCAGAGATAAGAGTATAGTTTGGGGTCATTGAAGTATTACACGCCAATGTATTTTGTACTTCTTTCAGTTTAAACTCTTGGCCACGCTTAAATATCAACTCTATTTTAATCGTATTATCAACGGATGAATCAATGAAGTCTTTTAAAAATCCTGCCTCAATATGTTTCGTCAAGTGACGGTAAATTCTTGAAGCATCATAATTGCGCGGAACCTCTGTGATATAAAAAGTCCCATCAATTTCTTCAACTCTAAGATGAAAAAGATTCTTACCCTTCTTATCGATTTGAGGTATTGCATCATAAAAATGAAAATGAGGCTTAATTTTTTTTGTCTTCCCTGTCTTGATATAACGGATAAGAGAATCAACAATATCCTTATGATGAAAGCTTGGGATTGCAGATGAAAACCCTGTTCCTATTCCTTCGGCACCATTGAGTAACATCAATGGTAACTTTGGTAAAAAAGAGACAGGCTCCATTACTTTTTCGTCGTAATTGGGAGTCATCTCGACCTGATTCATGTCATCAAAAAGAAGATACTTTGAAATTTCTCCAAGCTTACACTCAATATACCTAGATGCCGCGGGAGACGTTTCCATTCTCTCGCCGAAGTATCCCTTCTTATCAACTAGAGGATAGTTATTCGAAAAAGTATAGTTTTGTGCCATGTTAACAATTGCAGACTCAACAGACGCTGGGCCGTGGGGATGCAAAGTTAAAACAAGACCAGTTGCAGAAGAGACCTTCATTAGCCCCTTAGATTGGTGTTTCCAAAGAGTATATAAAATCCTTCTCTGTCCTGGCTTAAGTCCATCCGTTAAGTAGGGAATAGCACGATCCATCAAGGTATAAATTTGATAGGTTCTATATTCCTCTTTTACAATGTCACTTAGTGGAACTGATTCTAGCGCATGTAAATATTTCTCTTCCATCTATTGGTTCCTCTTAGCTTCTAGTAACTTCGTAGTCTTCGTGGTCAATCAGCAACTCTTTTCTCGGTGCAGAGTCCTTACCAAAGCATATATTTAACATCTCTTTTGCTTTCGCCAAGTCATTAATTTGGATTTTTGTGAAAGATTTCCGTGTTAAAACATGCTTAAAAGCAGCTTGGCTCATCTCTCCAAGCCCCTTATTGCGCTGAATCTCTCTGATTTTTACGCCTGACTCTTTGATGTCATCAAGTTGGCCTGGTGTCTCAGCAAACAAAGTTTTTTTGTCAGTGATAACCTCAAATAATGGCGCTTTAGCAATTTGCATTATTCCATTATCAAATAATTCCGGCCAAAAACAGAAGAAGAAATTAGTCAAAAGTGTATTGATGTGACCACCGTCAACGTCAGAGTCGGAAAGGAAAACAATTTGTGAAAATCTGAGCTGATCGATTTCTGCCGGCTGTCCAAGGGCGAGCCCAATTGACGCCATAATATCTGAAAACTCCTGATTATTAAGGATATCTTTGATTGATGCTTGGGCAACATTCATAGGCTTCCCCTTAAGAGCAATCCCCCCTTGGTAAAGCTTATTTCGGGCAGATCGCAAACCACCAATAGCTGAATCACCTTCACAAATGAAGAGTGTACACTTAGATCTATCTTTTCTTTCGTTGGCATCAAGTAACTTTTCAATACGCTGCTTTCTGTGTTTCTTTGCCGTTTTGGCAGCGTCTTTTAGCTCTTGGAATTTGTGACGGTACTTAGCGCGCTCCACAACAATTTCAAGGAAGTCTTTATTTTTACGGAAGAATTTTTCAATTCCCTTCGCAAGAAATTGCTCGATTCCCTTCTCCAAGTGACTATCTCGAACGAGCTTACGCTTGGTCTGAGATTCAAAACGTGGATTGGGCATGGTGATACCAATAATAAAAGTCATCCCCGTTAGAACATCATTATCAACAACAACAATCTTTTCTTTTTTTGCAGTTCTTTCTAACTTTTCTTTTACTGCATTGATAAAAATCCGTCGAATACGATCGTGGTGAAAGCCACCGTCATAAGTTGGAGTAGAATTAACAAAAGAGATGAAGCGTTCACGCTCTTCAGACATCTTATTAAAAGTGAAAGAGAGATCTAGATCGATCTGACCTTTTACCTTAGTGCCTCTAGCGGTAGTCGTTTCGAACACATATTTCTCTGTTCCAAACTCATGAGCAGAGTTTTCATCAATATACTGGGCCAGTTCATAAAGTCCTTTATTAAAGAGAAACTTTTTCCCATTAAAATAAAATGTTAGCCCTGGATTATTGTATGCAAGATCAATAATTCTTTTTTGAAGAAGTTCAGGATCAATCACATTATTTTTATAAACTTCATTAGAAAGTACAACTTCGACCTTAACCCCAGAGTGGCCATCAAAGGCCTTGGGTTTACTCTTTTTTGTCGTAAGAGCGCCGTCAATAAAGGTGTAGATCTGTTCTTTCTTTGAATTGTAGTGCCTAACAGTTACTTTAAATTCGTCTGAAGTCAGGCAAGTAGCTGCAGCACCAAGTCCATTTTGCCCCAGTGTTCGGTGCAAAAAGCCCTTAGAGTCGACTTCCTCATCTTTAAACTTTGAACCTGTTCTAAACTCAGAATATACCTGTGGAATCTTCTTAAGGGGCATCCCCAGACCGTTATCTTCAACAGTCACTCGTGTACCATCTGCAGATAAGCGAGTGTGGATCTCATTCACATGACCACGATAATACTCATCGATACAGTTATCGAGAATCTCTTCAATGGCCTTTGATTTTGCCTGGTGAAATTTGATAGTTTTAAATTCTACTGAGTGTTCGCTGTACACATAAGTGTCAAGCTCCTCAATATCATTACTACCGAATACGAGAGTAATACGATTGCGACAGTGCCATCTCTGATCCTTCGATTCGATGACAGCATCTTTCGTTTTACCTCGCCTTTTTACAGCGCCGATATTACTAGTCATGCTACAAAATTCTCCTAATTTAATATCTCAATGTGTGTGTTAGTATTTTAAGCCTAAGGAATTGAAACCAACAAGAAAAGACACTATGCATCAACAATCGATAATTTCTGCCATTATTTTTTTACCAATCATGCTATTTTCAACACTTGCGCTAGGTGTAAATAAAGTATCGTTAGTAGAATTTGATCAACTTCCCCTCAATAAAACTCAAAAAAATCGAGTTTTGGCCAAAAAAGTGGTGATTAATTCCGAGGTAGAGACGGTCGAAAATGGAAAGAAACAGAGCTTAAGTTTCTATATTGTAGGAAAACATAAAAGAAGTTGTCGCTTTGCTCTTAAAAAACTCAAAAGATTTGAGCTTTATAAAGACTTCATTGGAATTATCAAAAGCAGCACGTACAACCAATCTACACGAGATTTAAGTATAACCATGATACCTCCTATCATACCCGGAAAGCTGTCCCTCAACTTCAAGATTGATCGAATTACAGGCAAAGGAGTATATCCATTTACCTTTGAAAAAGGCTTTTTACGTGGACTAAAGGGAGAGGTTCACGTTAGTGAGCACAAGCATCGTTGTCTTTTTTATATACGGTCAAAATGGAAAGGTACTAAAACGCGCTTCCCAGACCGTATCATTGAGCTCCTCTCAACAACAGTAGGTCAACTCGCAATGGAAAAGCTTTTCAGAATTTCCTCGATGCTTTAGTCTTCTTTCTTCGTTCTGATACAGAACTTTTTGGGGATTTTAGCGTAAATATTATTATAATGAGCACGTCTGCACTCTTCATCTGACTTGAATTTTTTAAGAGGAGCGCAGGGCATAAAATCTTCAACTCGATCCACCGCCTTACTACGCCATGTTTCGCACTTACCGAAACTTTCAAGGTCAACGCAGGCAAAGTGTTGATCCTCACAATCATAAACTAAGTTTGAACCACTCCGATAATAACTAGATATCATTGGCCCTCGTATTTCTGAAACCTCATTTACTTTTGTGACGGGCCTTGCACTCTCTTTTTGCTCTTTACTAATATTTTTTTCTACAATATTTGCGAGACAAATAAAGGGAGATAAAATGGCAAAAATAAATATAATTTGCTTCAAAACTTTTTCCTTCCTCCCCTTAACAATTTAAGGGGTTAAGTCTATTATAGCTAGAAATACTACAATTAGTGAAACTCAAATAGGATATGAGATGAAAATTCTACATGACACATTCTTAAAGCACCTTTCAAACAAGATTTGTGATGCAATTGGGGTTGCTTTCCCCGAAGCGCAGATCTCGGTAGAAGATATCTATCAGAATATTTCTGAGCCGCCCAATAAGGCCATGGGCCAATTCGCCTTTCCATGTTTTCCCCTCGCAAAAGCACTTAGAAGCTCACCAGTAAATATCTCAAAGGTTCTCATTGAACACCTAGGCGAAGATTCTATTGTTAAAAGCTCCGTCCTTCAGGGGCCATATATTAACTTTTTCATCCGCCCGCAGGCCTTTGGATCTGAAGGGATTGAGAAAATACTGAGCGGCGAGTACTTCAACTATCAGCTGATTGAAAGACCCAGCAAGATGATGTTTGAATACTCCCAGCCTAATACTCATAAAGAATTACACGTAGGACACATGCGAAACCTCTGCCTTGGTAACGCCCTTGTTCGCATGAATCGTTATGTTGGAAATACTGTCGTCCCAAGCACCTACCCTGGAGATGTGGGGACCCACGTTGCAAAATGCCTGTGGTTTTTGAAATATCACTGCGAAGACAAGGCCCCTACTTGTACTGAAGATCGTGGCCCATGGCTTGGTTCACTTTATACCAAAGCATCAAACAAACTTGTTGAAGAAAAGGATACTGATAAAGAAGCTTCTAACCGCGCCGAACTCACTATAATCCTGAAAGAACTTGAAGCTGGCAAGGGCGAATACTTTGACCTCTGGAAAGAAACACGTGAATGGTCTATTGACCTTATGAATAAGGTATACAAGTGGGTTGATGTCGATTTTGACCGATGGTATTTCGAATCAGAAGTAGATGGGCCGTCTCTTGAATTCGTTAACACTTTACACAAAGAGGGTAAACTTATCGAGAGTGACGGCGCAATTGGAATGGACCTAAAGGACGATAAGCTTGGTTTTTGTATGCTCATTAAGTCTGATGGAACAGGACTTTACGCCACGAAAGACCTTGCTCTTGCCTATAAAAAGTTTGAAGAATATCACTTAGATCAAAGTTACTACATTGTAGATAAAAGGCAGGCATTTCACTTCCAGCAAGTATTCAAAGTGCTAGAAAAAGTAGGTTTTGAGCACTCAAAAGACTGTCACCATTTGCAGTATGACTTTGTTGAACTTCCCGATGGAGCGATGAGCTCTCGTAAGGGCAATATTGTTCCCCTAACCGATTTGATTGATAAAATGGAGCAGACAATTGTTTCAGAATACCTGGAAAAATACCGCGGAGAATGGAGTGATGAAGAAATCAATACCACAGCTTCAACAATTGCTAATGGTGCCATAAAGTACGGTATGATCCGTATGGACAATAACCGTAAGATTGTATTTGATATGAATGAGTGGCTAAAACTAGATGGTGAAACTGGCCCATACCTACAATATGTTTGCGCCCGTATCCACTCTCTTTGCGAGAAGCAGGGCCATCGACCTACTGAAACTGTAGAGTGGTCAATGCTTGAAAAAACTCAGGAGATTAACTTGATGCAAAAGTTAACTCAATTCAACTCAACTCTTGAACTCGCGGCACGTCAGCACAAAACGGCCTCTGTCTGTACTTACCTTTATGAGCTCGGAAAACTATTTAATGGATTTTATGCCGAGTGTTCAATTCAAAAAGCAGAGTCAGAGCAGCTTAAACAGGCCCGCCTAGGTCTCTCAAAAGCAACGGAACTGACCATGATAAGAGGACTTGAAACTCTGGGAATTACAGCTCCAAAAAAGATGTAGTTAAAGACTTTTCCTACCTTTTATTTCTACTTTGATCATATAAGTCAAAAAAAAACCTATTTATTCTACAAATAGGTTTTTTTTTGCCCTATTTTATGTCATATTGCCCTGACAATTAGAAAACGGGGCATAAAATGCTTAAGATTAGTAAAAAAGTTGGCTACGCCTTGATGGCGATCAAGTACATGCTTGAAAAAGAAAGTAATACTCTAGTTAGTGCTAGAGAGATCTGTGATCACCTTCAGATCCCTTTTGATACCTTGGCCAAAGTGATGCAGGCGCTTAACAAAAGTAAAGTTCTTATATCGGTTCAAGGAGTGAGCGGAGGCTATCAAGTCACAGATAAAATCTATGAGCTTAGTATGGCAACACTAGCTAAAATAGTCGAAAAAAAGACTGAAAAGGCATGCAAGGATTGTGACTGTTGCGACATCAGCGATACATGCAATGTAAAAATGCCCATGAACCAATTCAGTAAAATTATGCAGCAAACACTAGAAAAAATTATGGTCAAAGATCTTTTGGCCCAAGATATTGATTTAGAGGCTTAAATGAACGACCAATACAAAGCAACTGATTACAAGTATGGATTTGTAACAGACATTGAAACAGAAGAGTTCCCCAAGGGACTTAGTGAAGAGATTGTTCGTATGATCTCAGCAAAAAAGAATGAACCGGAATGGCTCTTAGAATTTAGACTTAAGGCATACCGTTACTGGCTTACCCTTGAACATCCAAAGTGGGCAAAACTTAGTTTTCCTCCTGTGGATTTTCAAGGACTACGCTACTATTCTGCGCCAAAAGTAGTAGAGAAAAAAGAATCCTTAGACGAGGTTGATCCAGAGCTTTTGGAAACATTTGCAAGACTTGGAATTCCTCTAGGGGAACAAAAATCCCTTGCGGGCGTTGCTGTTGACGCTGTATTTGACTCTGTATCAGTTAAGACAACTCACCAGGAGGAACTTGAAAAAGTCGGTGTTATCTTCTGCTCTTTCTCCGAGGCAGTTCACAATCATCCTGAACTTGTAAAAAAATATCTTGGAACTGTTGTTCCACAAAGTGATAACTACTATGCAGCATTAAACTGCGCAGTATTTAGTGATGGGTCGTTCTGCTACATCCCCAAAGGTGTTGAATGTCCAATGGATCTTTCAACCTACTTCCGAATTAACTCATCAGGGACAGGTCAGTTTGAAAGAACACTCATCATTGCAGATGAAGGGGCCAAAGTTAATTACCTAGAAGGCTGTACTGCTCCCCAGCGAGATGAAAATCAACTCCATGCCGCGATTGTTGAGCTTGTCGCTCTTGACGACGCTAGCATTAAATATTCCACCGTTCAAAACTGGTACGCTGGCGATAAAAATGGGATAGGGGGAATTTACAATTTTGTAACAAAGCGTGGAAAGTGTCTTGGTAGAAACTCAAAAATATCATGGACTCAAGTAGAAGCAGGATCTGCAATTACCTGGAAATATCCATCATGCCTACTTATTGGAGATGGATCACAAGGTGAGTTCTACTCTGTTGCTCTTACAAATAATAAGATGCAAGCAGATACTGGAACAAAGATGATTCACATCGGTAAAAACACAAAATCCACAATTATATCGAAAGGTATCTCGGCAGAAGAATCAGAAAATAACTACCGTGGCCTTGTAAAGATCATGCCCAGTGCAAGTGGCGCACGAAATTACTCTCAGTGTGACTCAATGCTGGTTGGGGATAAATGTAGTGCGAATACATTTCCCTACTTAGAAATGAAAAATAGTACCGCCATTGTTGAGCATGAGGCATCAACGTCAAAGATCAATGCAGATCAACTGTTCTACCTACAAAGTAGAGGAATAGATCCTGAGAAATGTATATCAATGATTGTTAATGGCTTTTGTAGTGAAGTATTCAAAAAGCTCCCATTGGAGTTTTCTGTTGAGGCCGTAAAGTTACTAGAAATGAAATTAGAAAACTCAGTTGGATAAGAGGTAAATATGTTAGAAGTTAAAAATCTGCACGCAAAGATTGAAGATAACGAGATCCTAAAAGGTCTTAACATCACAGTAAACCCCGGTGAAGTTCATGCTATTATGGGACCAAATGGTTCAGGAAAGAGTACTCTTTCAAAAATAATAGCAGGTCACCCATCATTCGAAGTAACCGAAGGAACAGTAAGTTATGAAATGGATGGGGAGATGAAAAATCTTCTTGAACTTGAGCCATATGAAAGAGCACGAGAGGGTATTTTTCTAAGCTTTCAGTACCCAATTGAAGTTCCAGGTGTATCAAATATCGATTTCCTAAGAGAATCATTTAATTCAATTTGTGTTCATCAGGGTGCCGACCCAATGGACGAGGATGAGTTTAAAGATTTCCTAAAACCAAAACTTGAGCTTCTAGAAATGAAAGATCTGTTTCTAAAAAGATCAGTAAATGAAGGTTTTTCTGGTGGAGAAAAAAAGAAGAATGAAATTCTTCAAATGGCAGTAATAAATCCACGCCTGGCACTCCTCGATGAAACCGATTCAGGTCTTGATATCGATGCATTAAGAATTGTTGCAAAAGGTGTTAATACAATTAGAAATGAGAACAATGCAGTTATTCTTGTGACTCACTACCAACGACTTCTCGACTATATTGTTCCAGACTTCATTCATGTTCTTCACAACGGACAGATAATTAAGTCTGGTGGAAAAGAGCTGGCAATAGAGCTAGAAGAGAAAGGCTACGACTGGTTAAAGTAATAGAGGAAATTATGATTGATCCAACAGTATATATAAAAAACTATCTAGTTCAAGAGACTAAGGCCTATCATGAGACACTGATAGGCAATAGCGATCTCTACAATGGGATGAGACTTGCACTCGCAAACTTTGAAAGGACAGGTCTTCCAGACAGAAAAAATGAAAAATGGAAGTACACCCCTATCAGCTCTAAAATGATTCCACATAGAATTGGTACTGCCCCAGAGATTAAGGCATCTAAAGAAGATATTGAGCCATTCCTTTTACGGGAAGGATTCAAAATTGTCTTCATCAATGGACACTTTGATTCTGAAGGCTCAGTTTTACCAAAGAACGTTACTCTGACTCATATTTCGACGAATAAGAATGATGATGTACGAAGAGATCAACTCCAAGAGGTAATCAAAACAGATCCAAGTGACCCATTTGAGAATCTAAATGTTGCGGGACTTCACGAAGCATACGTAATGGAGATTGAACCAAATCAATTCGTTGATACTCCAATTTCGATCCTTCACCTTACAAGTCACCACGCAAAAGAATATGGAATCAACACCCGCCTTGTGGTTCGCGCAAAGAGATTTGCACGAGCAACAATTATGGAATCTTTTGGACATTTTGGAGAGGGAGAACCTGTTTATATGGTGAATTCCTATACTGACTTCGACCTAGAAGAAGGTGCCTATATTGAGCACGTAAAAAACCAAAGAGATTCACTCAATGCTGTTCATGTTGGAAAACTCAAGGCAAATGTTGCGAAATACGCCTATTTCAACTCCTTCAGTTTCACAACTGGCGGTAAAGTTTCTCGAAATAATATCGAGATCAACCTAAATGACACTGAGGCGACCGCTTCTGTAAATGGCCTTTTCTCTATTAAAGAAGACCAGCACTGCGACAATGATTGTGAAATCCACCACAATGCACCAATGTCACACAGCGAACAACTTTTCAAAGGAGTTGCTTCTGCAAATGGTCACGGTGTATTTACGGGGAAAATTGTGATGCACAGAAATGCGCAGCAATGTACTTCATCTCAGCTTAGCAGAAATATGCTACTGAGTCATGATGCCGTTATTGATGCAAGACCTCAACTTGAGATCTACGCTGATGATGTAAAGGCATCACACGGGGCCACTGTTGGTCGTATTAACGATGACGAGATGTTTTACCTACAGACTAGAGGTATTCCAAAACCAAAGGCAGAAAAACTGCTCTGTAAAGCATTTGCAAAGGATGCGCTTCAAAAGATTAAGTCAGACCTTGTGAAAGAGAAACTTTATGAAGCTCTCGACAAGCGCCTTGATTATTGCCTTAACTGCGAACTAAGGTTATGTGATGAAGATTAACCCTGCTCTGATTCAAAAAGACTTTCCAGAAATTGGAAGAAAAATCAGAAAAAAAACCCTAACTTATCTAGACAGTGCTGCATCAACATTAAAAGTTCAATCTGTGATTAATGCAGTAAATAAACACTATACGCAAGATGCTGCCAATATTCATAGAGGCGTACACTACCTCAGTGAACAAGGAACAATTCAATATGAAGAGACAAGAGATGTCATCCAGAACTTCATTGGAGCAAAAGAACGGCACGAAATAATTTTCACTAAAGGTACAACTGAATCGATTAATCTCGTAGCGTTTTCATTTGGGGAAAAATTCATTGAAAAGAATGATGTTATTCTAATCTCAGAGATGGAACATCACTCAAACATTGTACCTTGGCAGCTTATGGCCGAGAGAAAAGGCGCCATAGTAAAAGCAATTCCAATTGACGATAATGGCGACCTCATCATTGAAGAGTATAAGAAACTATTAACGCCAAAAGTTAAGTTAGTTTCGGTGGCCCATGTTTCCAATGCACTTGGAACCATTAATCCAATAGAAGAGATGATTAAGCTTGCACACATTAACGGTAGTAAGTTTTTAGTAGATGCGGCCCAGTCTGCATCTCATCTTACGATAGATGTTCAAAAGCTCGACTGTGACTTTCTAGTCTTTTCTGCCCATAAGATGTTTGGCCCAACAGGAGTTGGTGTACTTTACGGAAAAGAGAAGCTACTCAATGCAATGCCCCCTTACCAAGGTGGTGGAGATATGATTGATGTTGTCACCATTGAAAAAACAACATTTAATACTCTCCCTCATAAATTTGAAGCGGGAACTCCAAATATTGCAGGAGTAATTGCTTTTAAGGAGGCGCTCAATTACATCAGCGCCTTAGGTCTCGATCAAATTGATGCCTATGAACATGAATTACTAAATCATGCGACTAAACTCATGAGTCAGGTCGTAGGGCTAAAGATCATAGGCACTGCAAAGAAAAAATCTGCAGTAATATCATTTATGATTGACGGTGCCCATCCTCATGACCTTGGAACACTCTTAGATCAACAGGGGATTGCAATTCGCACAGGCCATCACTGCACTCAACCGCTGATGAAGCGCTTGGGAGTTTCGGCTACAGCACGTGTAAGCTTCAGTATTTATAACACAAAAGAGGATATTGAAATTCTAGTTGCAGGTCTAAATAAAGCAAAGGAATTCTTGTAGGAACTAATATGGAAATTAAAGTACAGACAACACCAAACCCAAATTCGAAAAAATTCATTATCTCCCAGATAATTAATAACGGAGAAAAAGTAACTTTCGCATCTCCTGAAGAGGCAAGAGGAATACAACTTCCACTGGCCATATTTACTTGTATAGGTGTGAAGAAAATAGCAATGTTTGGGAATACAGTCACCATCACCAAGGCACACTCTGCTGATTGGGATATAGTTGAAGATGAAGTAATAGAAGCTATATCTTTGAAAATTAATGAGCATAACCCAGGTTTTGAAGTGGCAACAGACACTCCAAAAGAAGTTTATGATTCACCAGAGATGGAGAGGCTTGCAGTTATTGTGGATAAGGATATTCGCCCTATCATGCAAGCAGATGGCGGAGATATTCAACTTTTAAAGTATGATACTATTTCAAAAATACTATTTGTCTCATTCGAAGGTAACTGTGGAAGTTGCGCCAGTGCAACTGACGGTACCCTGGCAGGGATAAAAAACATTCTTGAAATGAAGTTTGACGAAGATATAAAAGTCTACAAAACCTAAACGATCCTTCTGTTTACCAGCGGCAGTAAAGCAATTGAAAACATCACAAGTATTGCCCCGATAGTATTCATTGGGGTCAAGCTTTCTCCTAGTATCCAATACCCAAAGATAGCAGCAAATGGACTTTCAAGTAGAAAGACCAGAGCAACCACATGGGGAGTAATTGTTTTTTGAGAGTGAACCTGAATTGAAAAGGCGATAATAGAAGAGAAAATACTCAAAAAGATTAGGCCGCTTAAAGCCGAGGGAACAAATAGAGTATCCCACTGCAAAAGAGGTGCAAATGATACAGGACCGCCCCAAATGGCAGCAACTACAAGTCCCATAATCCCCATGTAAAAGCACTGTAAGAGATTGAACTCAAGAGCGGAGGTAAGATGTTTAGATATTTTATCAACATAAACGATGTGAAAAGAAAATAAAATCGCACATAGAAAGGTATAGAAATCGCCAATATTGAAGTTTTCAACTTTCAAGTCACACATTAGACCAATGCCCATCATGGCCAATAAAACCAATATCCAAAATCTATAATTATACTTTGTTTTATAAAAAATCATCATTAGCACGGGGGTGAACAATGCATAGAAAATTGTAATAAACCCATTCTTGGCCACAGTCGTATAATTGAGCCCAACAATTTGTAAAAACATTGAGCTAAAAAGAATAACTGAAGCGATAAGGCCAAATCGTAAATATTGTCCGCTTTGTCTATGTGTCTTGTAAAAAAAGAGGATAGGAGTTGCAATGACTGCAGCAAGAATATACCGCAAAGAGTTTGCCCAAAGTGGAGAATATGAGTCAAGTAACCAACGACTAGCAACAAATCCAAGGCCCCAAATAGCAGTAGCAAAGATTAAAAGTAATGCATTAGAAAACATTTATTCCTCATATTTTAATTTAGGCCATCAACCTTATATTACGAAAAGATATTGTAATATATCAAACAGGACACCAGAGGTCTAAGCATGCTTAATAAAATCATTCGCATCATTGGGATATTTCTAATTGTCTCAATATCCACAATTAGCGTTTTCCTCTCAGTGACTGAAAGAGACCTCGCAGGCTTCTCTGAGAACGAATGGATGTCTCTTCCTTCATTTTTTGAAGACAGGTTTTTCGACTTTCGAGTAAGCAAAACTCTCGACGATAGAAAAGATCCAAATATTGTATTAGTAAAAATCGACGATAAATCTCTTAAGTCCATCGGCAGATGGCCGTGGACTAGAACCGTATGGGCAGATGTCATTGACAAGCTAGGTGATTACGGAGCAAAAGTTGTGGCCTTTGATGTTTTCTTTTCGGAACCAGAACGTGCTTGTACTGGAGTATCCCCTGATGTCACTCTAGGTGAGTCAATCAAGCGCTTTCAATCCGTTGAAGGAAAAAAAGTAATTCTCCCCTATTCTCTCAATACCCAAGGAACTGATTTTTTCAAAGAACTTCCAGAATCTCTCTATAATGTTCTAGTTGATACCAAGCAAGATGAAGATCTCAACCTCTATCCTAACCTTGTCTCAAAAACAGTTTGGCCAGTCGACGAACTCGTAAATTCAGAAGCACTGCTAGGGCATATTGAGGCCGAAGCTGATGTTGACGGTGTTTTTCGACACATTCCCATCATCGCTAATGTTGACGAGCTCTACCTACCCTCCTACGCTCTACTCTCCTATCAGGCCTTTACAGGGAAGGATACTAGTTTTGAGTTTCTCAACATTGGAGATTCAAAGCTAAAGATCAATGGATCAGAACTTCCTGTAAATTTTAGAGGTGAAGTAAAAGTTAGGTGGCTAGGCAATGAAAAAAACTTCTTTGACTTAAGTATTTCAGACCTTCTGAAGGGTGACTCAACAAACAAGGAATTAAAAAAATTATTAAAAGATAAGCTCGTATTCATTGCATCGACATCATATGGTGCTCACGACTTGAGAAATACTCCAGTAGATGCCATGCTACCCGGAGTATACATGCACATGAATATTGCCCATATGTTAATGGAAGAGCATTATTACCAACCAGCATCTGAGTCCACAAAGATATCATGGATTCTGCTCATTACGATTACCAGTATTATTCTATTGATTCAACTATTTCACAATGCGATATTGGATCTTATCGCAGTTCTTTTACTTGCTGGCGGATCATATCTTTTGGACACATACTATTTAATACCTAAAGGCTATGAGGTTAGGCTTTTCTTCTGCCTCTTCTCCGTTATTGCTTGCTATATGTGGACAACTTTTATTAATTTTTATCACTCCAACAAAGACAAGGCCTTTTTAAAGAATGCCTTCGGCAACTATATTTCTCCAGAGCTAATTGATCAGATGCACTCCAGTAAAGAACCTCCAAAACTCGGTGGAGATGTTGGTATTCTTACTGCTTATTTTACAGATATTCAGGGATTTTCGACCTTTTCAGAAAAACTCTCTGCTCCTAAGTTAGTTGAGCTATTGAATGAATATCTCACAGCGATGACAGATATTCTTCTAGAGGAAGGCGGAACCCTAGATAAGTATGAGGGAGATGCTATTATCGCCTTCTTTGGCGCTCCTATGCCCTTAGAAGACCATGCAACAAGAGCATGCCGAGTGGCAGTAAGAATGCAAAATGAGCTTCTCGTCCTTCGAAAGAAGTGGTTATCAGAAGGAGATAAGTGGCCTCAGGTTGTCCATGATATGAAAATGAGAATTGGAATTAATTCTGGAGAAATTGTTACCGGAAATATGGGATCAAGAGATCGAATGAACTACACGATGATGGGAGATTCAGTTAATCTTGCAGCTCGGCTCGAGGAAGCTGCCAAACAGTACGGAATTTTCAATCAGGTATCTGAATTCACAAAGGCGATAGTAGAGGATAATTTCCTTTTCCGACAACTTGATACAATTCAGGTTGTAGGAAAGTCAGAGCCAGTTACAACTTTTGACCTTATGGATTTTTCAGATACGAGCGACGCATTCCTTCATGAACTAAAAGAAAAATTCGAAAAGGGAATTGAGCTGTATAAGTCACAAAAGTGGGACGAAGCGATTATGATTTTTGAAGATACCCTAAAGCTTGAGCATCAGCGGTTCCCTGAACTCACCGACCGGCCAAACCCTTCATTGATTTACTTAGAGCGCTGTGGTGCATTTAAGAAAACTCCCCCTCCATCTGATTGGAACGGTGTATTCACCCTTACTTCAAAGTAAGCTGTTGTAAAAAAATTGATAGTAAAAATAGAAAAGGAGACCAAATGATCTCCTTTTCTATTTCAAATTTATTTTTTTAATTAATGAGCAACCATTGTATTGATACGTGTTTTTACTTCATCCTTCACATTACCAGTCTTATATTTTGTTCCTAGATGATCATCGAGAAGAGTCCAACCGAGATCAGACATATTTTGCTTAATCTCTTTGGTAGCACTATCTGACCAACCGTAAGAGCCAAAAGCAAATCCCATCTTATTTGCTGGTTTCAATCCTTTCATATAGTTCATATATGCGGCAACGGTTGGCATAACTGAACCATTTAAAACTGCAGAACCAATTGCAACATATCGCGCTTCAAGTAGGTCAGGAATAATCTCAGAAATATGGTTAGCCTTAAGAGACCGGATACTAACAGGAATTTCGTGATCTTCAAAAGCAGAAGCAATTTCACGAGCAATTTTTTCAGTGGAGCCCCACATCGTATCGTAGATGACAACGGCCTTACCATTGTCTTTTCCACTAGACCAAAGATCATACTTCGCAATAATTTGTTCTGAATGACTTCTCCAAATTACACCGTGGCTGGGGGCGATCATATCAATATCTAATCCGCCCAATGCCTTTAAGGCCTTTTGGCAAGCAGCTCCAAATGGGTAGAGAATATTGGCGTAGTACTTGGCACCTTCTTCTAGAAGTACAGATAACCCACACTCATCATCAAATAAGTATTCAGAAGCAATATGCTGACCAAATGCATCGTTAGAGAATAAAAGTTTGTCCTCTGGTACATAGGTTACCATTGAGTCTGGCCAGTGAAGCATTGGAGTGTGAACAAAGTTAAGTGTTCTTTTACCAATTGAAACGGCTTCACCACTTTTTACAACCTGGATATTCCAGCTCTCTGCATCGAAGTGAGCACGAAGACCTTTTTCACCATTTGTAGAAGTAAGAATCGTTGCATTAGGGGCTATTTTCATCATATCGGGTAAACCACCAGTATGATCTAACTCCACGTGATTGATGACGATATATTCAATTTTACTAGGATCTACAATGCTTTCAATACGATCCATCAAGTCATTAACATGAGTTGCCTTAACGGTATCAACTAAAGTGATTTTCTCATCCATAATGAGGTAGGAATTATAACTACTCCCCCTGCTTGTTTTGTAGCCGTGAAAATCTCTCACGGCCCAGTCTCGCGCACCAACCCAATGTATATCAGATTTTACAGTCAAAGCCTTCATAGGAGCTCCTTTGGAACATATATGTATATATTATTAATATTACTATTTCTCTCTACCTGTTATCACACAAATACCCACCATTGTGAGATTGATAACAGTTAAGGGCCGATAAAATTAATCTATAACAAAATCTCTTTTTTAATTCAAAGTTTTTGTAATGATTTCAAAGGTATTCTTTGACAACCCTTCGGTTTCACTCACTCTTTCCAGCTCTACTCTCGCAAGCTTTTGGAGGCCTTCAGGAAGCTTTTTAAGAGTTCTGAAGGCCTGGGCAATTCCCGCTCCCACAGATGGATTGATAGCATCCATTTCCACAATTCTATCAGCAACAAACTTATAGCCACTACCATCAGCGCAATGGAAGAAGCGGCTATTTCGTGCAAATGAACCAATTAGACTTCTTACAAAGTTAGGAATTGTCTTGTCGTAAGCAGCATGTTCTAGCAAAGACTTCACAAGCAAAGGAGTATCAGGGTGAGTAGATTTCCCTAAAGTACCAAACCATTTTTGCATGACTAAAGTCTCTGAGCTGTACTTTTGATAAAAGTCATTTTTTGCCTTCTCACGCCACTCTCCTTCTTGATCAAGAAGAAACGAAAGCGCTGCAAGCTCATCTGTCATATTTGTAGCATTCTCAAATTGCTGGGCAATAATAGAAGTTTTACTTTCTGCTTTTAATTTTGCGATATATCCAAGTACAGCATTTTTAAGATTTCTCTTACCGATGGCCTCAGGAGAAATAGAGAAGACATCATCAGTATTAAGTTCATGATAGAGAGTGTGAAGCACTTCACTGTGATTTTGTGCAAGTTTCATTCTAACAAAGTCACAAGCAATAATTGTATTTGGAAAGTCTATAGGACGCTGGTCGGCAGTAACCATTGCTTCCATCGGAATGCTCATACAAGCTGCTTTGATAGAACCTTTAAGAGTTGAATCATTTAAAATAGCACCAAAAGCATCTGAATACCCGCGGTGGAGTGAAAGCTTCTCGCCATTTCTAGAGTTTATGATCAGCCCATTAATAACGATCATCCCCAACATCTGAGCACATTCAAACCGATTAAACTCATCATTATCATTTGCCATAAGGAAAACTAAATCCTCATCGCTATACCCCGCTGTAAGCTTGACTGGTGCAGTAAAATTTCTATTGATCGAAGGAACAGGCTTTTCATCAACACCTGTAAAGATAAATGTCTCACTCTCTTTTCTTAGATGTAAAATACCTTCCGAAAGCTGAGGTTGCCCACTGCTATCTTCAAGAGAAAGCTTCATATCATTTCCATCACGAGCAACAAGTCCAATTTTAAATGGCATATGGAAGGGGAGCTTTTCAACCTTATCAGGAGTGTCCGGGCAACTTTGAGATATCGTTAGACTAAATGTCTTATTACTTTCATTATAATTCCAAGAAGCACTTACCTCAGGCGTTCCTGCTTGATCGTACCAACGAATGAACTGAGAGAAGTCGTAATCATTGTTGGCAACACTCATTGCATTTAAGAAGTCTTCTGTAGTGACCGCTTGCCCATCATGAAGCTCAAAGTACTTATCCATTCCCTTTCGAAATCCTTCAGTCCCAAGAAATGTATCCACCATACGAATAACCTCTGCGCCTTTTTCATAAACAGTTGCAGAGTAAAAGTTATCAATTGAGATATAAGACTTTGGTTTAATCGGGTGTGCCATGGGCCCGGCATCTTCTGGAAACTGTCCCGCACGAACCCGTCCAACGTCGGAAATTCGCTGAACAGAACGAGAGTTCATATCTCCCGAAAACTCTTGATCTCTAAAAACAGTAAGTCCTTCTTTTAGAGTAAGCTGAAACCAGTCGCGACAAGTTACTCGATTTCCGGTCCAGTTATGAAAATACTCATGCCCAATAACTCCTTCGATATTTAGAAAGTCAGCATCAGTTGCTGTTTTTTGAGATGCAAGAGTAAGAGCGGAGTTAAAGATATTCAGTCCTTTATTTTCCATGGCACCAGCATTGAATGAATCAACGGATACAATCATATACAGGTCGAGATCATACTCAAGTCCAAACTTATCCTCATCCCATTTCATTGATTTTTTTAGTGATTGCATCGCGTGATCGCAACGTGACTCACTTCCCTTATCGCAGAAGATTTGAAGTGTTACTTGTCGTCCAGACATAGTAGTAAAGAAATCCTCAACCATCCCCAAATCCCCTGCAACAAGAGCATAAAGGTACGATGGCTTCTTAAATGGGTCCTCCCAAGTGGCGAAATGGCGACCATTGTCGAGGTCCCCCTCTCCAACTTTATTTCCATTAGAGAGTAAAACAGGGAAGGTCTTTTTATCAGCAATTATTTTGGTCGTATAAACGGCCATGACATCAGGGCGATCTTGAAAATATGTTATTCTTCTAAACCCTTCTGCCTCGTTCTGGGTGCAGAGGATATTGCCTGACTTATATAGCCCTTCAAGTGCCTTGTTCGTTTCAGGATTAATGATGTTTTTAATTTCTAGGTCAAATTCAGAAGGTAAATCTGCGAGCACAAGCCTTCCCTCTTTAAGTGTATGTGGGAACTTTTCACCATTAACTTTTACACTTTCAAGTATAAATTCATCACCTGTGAGCTCAAGGTCTCTAATCCCTTTTGTTGTATCGTGATTACATTTCATACTCTGAGTACATGTGACACGGGTTTGGGTCCAATCGAGTTCAAACTCAAGATGGACCTTATCTGCAGTATAAAGCGGCTTTTCATAGTCATTTAAAAAAATTGTTTTTGGTGCTAATTCAGTCATTATTCTTCTCCACTGGTAAATGTGATTTTATGGCCACTGTGTTTTCTAATATTCAATACACCTTCATCGAAGATCAGGTACTGCCCTTTGATCCCCAGAAGCTTTCCCTCAATGACATCTTGCTTATCAAATGAAAGCGACTTCACCTTTTCAGGATAATTTAGTACAGGGTAATTAATTTCAACAATATCTTCTTCAAGGTACTCGACATCGGAACCATTGAACTTCTCTTCAATTAGTTTATCAATATCAGATTCAAAGCTATCAAAGAATTGATCTCTAATTTCAAAAAGGTCGACTTCAGGCACTTCGTTTTTTAGCATTTTGCGCCAATTAGTTTTATCCGAAATCTCACGGGCCAACATCACTTCGACAAGTCCAGAATGGAGTCGCTCAGATACTCTCATAATAGGAAGTGCAAAGCTTGCTCCCTGGTCAATCCACCGAGTTGGAACTTGAGACTCACGGGTAATTCCTATTTTCGCGCCAGATGAATTGGCAAGATAGATAATATGCGGTTTAAGGCAGTGAGACTGCCCCCACTCAGGGTCTCTACAAGTCCCTTCATGATAGTGGCACTGTTCTGGCTTAACTATACACATATCGCATTCAGGAAGTGAGATGAGATGCTTGTAGCAATACCCACCGCCATATGATTTGTTCGTTTTCACACCACAGTAAACACAGTTGATCTCTCCCTCATATTTAAGAGTAATCACTTTCCCCAAGTACTGATTCATGGAGATTAGCTCATCTCCCAATACCAAGGAGTAGTTCACCACTTCACCAAGTTCTGTTTTCATTTTTCTAAGATTACCTGTTTTCATGAGAGAAAGTATGCCCCATGGGAGATCTTATGTAACTATCTCAGGCCTTAAAAATCGCATAAAATTAGTATGTTAGTATAAAGTTCCTCACTATTTTATCCGAAAAACAAAATGGGAGATAAGAAATGACTACAGATGCAAACAAAAAACATTACTTCTCAGTCCTTGGCGATCAAGGGAAAATCAAAGAAATACTAGAGCAAATCGACAATGACTCCTCTGAGGTTGTACTTTGGAAGCAGGGACAAACGCCTGAAGAAGCAGAAATATTCAAAAAAGCAGGACATGATTCTGGTAAGCTCACTCTCACACTTAAAGCGAAAGGCCTTATGGCCAAATTCAAAACATCATCTCTAGTAAAGGAAGAGATAGTGCTTTTTAAGGGAATAGTGGATAAAACCCAGTATTTTTGCACAGGGACTCTTGACTACGACAAGGCAACAGCGAACTACACTTTTAAATTTACGGGAGACTTCTACTTTTCGGAACAACGAACGAATTATAGACTAGTGTCAGGTAGGCATGCCGTCATTCAGTTTAAAATAGATGATGAGGTATTTGACTGTCAGGATATCTCGGCCGGTGGCACAAGCTTTGTTACAGCGCCTTCAAATATGAATCGCTTTGTAAAAGGTAAAGTTTTTGAAAACTGCACTCTAAGGCTCAATCGTGAACAGTTTATTATCCCCCAAACGAAGATTGCAAGTATCTGGGAGCTCAAAGATAGTGAAGAGAATGTGATAAAAATTGGCATTGGAATTCAGTTCGTCGACTTAACTCCAAGGCTGGATGAAGACCTGTGTAAGCATATTAATTCAGAGGCAAGGGCCGAGGAAATTAGAAGAGGCCTTCTTGAGGAAAAAAACAGCACAAAGTCCTAATATTGTTAACAAAAACAAATTTTATTGAACTCATTTTACCGTGAAAAAAGTACTATATGTTTGACGCATATTGACCACTAGGGTAATAACTCATTCTGTACTATTATAGTTTGTTATTAGCGTCTTTTTCGATAAATCATAAAGACTAGCATTTATGCTCATGCTGATACCTAAAAATAAAGAGTTGTTTATGAACATTCTTCATTCAGACAGTAAAGTAGTGGCCCTGGCCAATAAATTTAAAGCGGCGAACCTCTACCCTTTCTTTCGTTCAATTTCTGATTCAGAAGGAACGAGAGTTGAAGTAGATGGAAAACACCAAATTATGATTGGGTCTAATAATTATTTAGGTCTAACTCACCACCCACATGTAAAAGAATCTGCCATTAAGGCAATTGAAAAATATGGAACCGGTTGTACTGGGTCACGTTTTCTAAACGGGAACCTAGCGATTCACGAGGAACTAGAGCTACGTCTTGCAGACTATGTTGGTCATGACCGCGCACTTTGTTTCTCTACAGGAATGCAAACGAATCTCGGTGCTCTTTCATCAATTTGCGGTCCACGAGATTGTATGCTTTTTGATGCTGAAAACCATGCTTCTATTTTAGATGCTTCTCGCATTAGCCTTGCAACTACGCTTAAGTATAAACACAATGATATGACATCTCTTGAGGAGCAACTTGAAAGTGCAATTCGGAGATTTAAAAATGTTGTAATCGTCACTGACGGTGTTTTCTCAATGACAGGTGAGATTGTTAACCTTCCTGAGATTGTAGTACTTGCAAAGAAATATGGGGCGAAAATTTATCTAGATGATGCTCATGGTTTTGGAGTTCTTGGACCTCAAGGTCGTGGAACTGCAGCACACTTTGGACTTACTAAAGATGTTGATTACTTTATGGGAACCTTCTCAAAGTCATTTGCATCAATTGGTGGTTTTGCTTCAGGTCCAGATCTTACAATGGATCATGTAAAGCACACCGCGAGAAGTTTTATCTTCTCAGCAGCAATGCCACCATCGGCCGCTGCGACAGTATCTGCATGTCTTGACGTGATTATGAATGATACTTCTGTATTTGATAACCTGTGGCGGAATGTAGGTTTTATGAAGAAAGGTCTCAAAGATTTAGGCTTTTATACATACAACTCACAAACTCCAATTATTCCAATTTTTATTGGAGATGACATGAAGGCCATGCAGGTAACTCAATATCTCTACGATAATGGCATTTTTGCAACTCCAGTTATGCCACCAGCAGTTCCTAAAGGTGAAACCCTCATCAGAACAAGTTATATGGCAAGTCATTCTATCGATGACCTCACCATTGTTCTCGAGGTTCTAAAAAAGGCAAAGACACTTTTCCAAATTCCTACTGGACCTCAATAAAAGAGCGTACCCATGAAAATACTTGTAACTGGCGCAACAGGATTTGTTGGTTCACACCTTGCTGAACACCTATGTGAAAAAGGCAATGATGTATACTCTCTTGCTCGCAATTCAAAAAAGTTCATAGAACACGGAATCAAAGGTAAACTGATTTCTGGTGCCATCACTTCTAAATGTTACAATAAATGGATTGATGAGCTTCCCGATGATCTCGATTGTGTTATTCACATGGCAGGCCTTACACACTCTCAGAATATTAAAAATTTCTATAAAGTTAATACTAAAAATACGAAGAGATTAATTGATGACCTCTCAGCGAAATATCCAAAGCTGAGATTCGTTTTAATCTCATCATTAGCAGCAGCGGGCCCAAGCAAAAAAGACTGCCCCATTGATGAGTCACATCCAGCAAGACCTGTTAGTCATTATGGTCAATCCAAGTACCAAGCAGAAGTAGCACTTGAAGAACATGCGCCAAAAGGGTGGGAAAAAATTATTATTAGACCTCCCATGGTTATTGGCCCTAAAGATCCTGCATTTCTCGAGATTTTTAAGATGATTAAAGGTGGCTATATGCTTTATCCTGGCGCTTGTGGTGGAAATAAGGAATACACTTTTGTTTCTGTGTACGATCTATGTCGTGTAATTAATAAGTCACTCAAGCTAAAGATGACTCCTGTAAAAACAGAGTTATTTCTTCCAGGTTATCCTGCACCAATTAAATACAATGAGATCATTACCACTATAACGAAGCTTCTAAAAAAAGAACAAATAAAATCATTCTATGTTCCTCTTCCCGCTATATACCTACTGGCCAAAGTGCTTCAGTTGATTCATTTAATATTTCCAAAATTTGACCCACAGCTCACACCAGATAAAATTGCGGAAATAAGACCTGATGCTTGGACTTGCGATTCGTCTAAGTCTCAAAATAAACTCAACCTCTCCTACAAATGGGACCTCGAAAATATTCTGGAAAAAACCCATACTGACTACATTGAAAGAAAATGGCTTTAGTAAGACTTACTATAATTTTATTTTTAACTTTGCTTCCCCTTATCAGTGGAGCAACTTTAACACCTGAGATACTGAGTAAGATTAATTCCCAAAAGATGTATGTCAGCTCTCAGGAAATCATAGGTGCTCCTTGGCCCAAATATACAATTGCCACCAAGCTTGATATTCCGGTAAAAGAGGCGATTGCAATTTTTTCTGCATACCATCACCAAAAAAAATATGTTCCGGGAGTCTTGAGCTCTACGCCTGTAAAGCATATTTCTCCAACTGATATCCATGTTGCTTTTGAAATGTATATGCCATGGCCTCTTTCTAATACTTTCTACACCACAGGAAATATCTTAAAAAAGACGGATGCAGGAAACTATCAAGTCCAGTGGTATTACGTGAAGTCAGACTCAACAAAAGAGAATAAAGGGTCAGCAACCTTTATACGTTACAAAGGGAAGACTATTCTTCTTTATGATTCATTTATCCACCCTGATTCAAGCTTTGCTTCGCTGGTATCTGGAAAAGTTAAAGGTGATCTAATTAAAACTATCGTCGCGATTAAGGCCCACCTAGAGAAAACCTATCTGAATAATTCAGCTGCAGTTGCAATTTACTTAACTCAGCTAGATCAGACCTTTTCAGGAGTACTAGTTTATCAGAAAATGATTCTGGCAAATCAAAACAAATAGCATTTACATGTCGTACGCACATACTAACAGTGACTTAGAAGAATTAGTTGAGATTTGTTAAAGAAACAAGTAATTAATTGTTAGAAAATTAAGCTTTGAATAGATTAGATTTGGCCCTAAGCTTTATACATTGAGTCATTAACACACGGATGAATCGACGGATGAAAAAGGATTTTTCGACCGTCGATTATACCTTCCGAAGGAACTCCATGCAATTTGTCTCTTTCATCGCATGCATAGCACTATTTCATACCACTCCAAAAAATTATATAAGTAGTAAAACTGAGTATGATACTTGGGTTCAGTGGTGAGTTGCTTTAGCGATATACTAATTCTTGCCCCAATTAGAGGCATTACTAACCGAAATTTTAGAAATGAGCTACAGCGTACATTTGGAGGCATCAGTTCAGGCCTTGCACCATTTATAACTACTCGTGAAGATGGAAAAGTATCAGAGAAACTGATTCAAGACACAGATCCCAAAAGTAATCTCATTGAATCCATTCCTCAAATTCTAACGAAGAGTGCATCTCAATTTCACCAAGTAGCAACAATTTTAAAAAATTGTGGTCATAAAAAAATAAATCTCAATCTAGGATGTCCCTACCCTATGGTCGCTACGAAAGGAAAGGGATCGGGAATGCTTTCTGATCCTAAAAAGGTAGAAGAATTACTAGCAGGTATTCTAAAGGTTGCAGACTACGAGCTGAGTGTAAAACTGAGACTAGGGAGGGAATCATCCAAGGAATTTGAAAAGCTAATTCCTATTCTAAATGACCTTTCGATCAAAGATATTACTATTCACCCCCGAACAGGGATACAGATGTATGGCGGAAAAGTAGATATCGAGTCCTTTGATAAAATTCTCCCACAATTAAATACGATCCCCTGTTATAACGGAGATCTCACTACACTTGAAGATTATACCAGACTAAAAGGCCGCTATCCTCAGATAACAAGGTGGATGATAGGCCGTGGCGCCCTGATTAACCCAAACCTTTTCACTGATATCTCAGATGGTAAAGGATCAGCAATTGATCTTGATAAGATTAAAAACTTTATCATTTCAGTTGGGGAGCATCATCTAAATACCCCCAATGGAAAAAGCGACTTCCTTCACAGAATGAGAGAGAGCTGGGAATACCTGTGTAAAAACTTTGAACAAGAGAAAAAGGTATACAAGCTCATTACCAAATCAAAAAGTATTGATCACTATAATGACAATATTAAAAAAATCTTTTCCGGTCAGTTTCAGGCAAAATAAATTGAGATCGATTCTCCCAGTTATTTTAATAGTTTTATTATCACACGACTTTTATGATCCCATCTTGTCTGACAATAAATTTAGGTAGATAATCTGTCATGGATAAAAATATAGTTAAAACACTTCTACAAGATCAAAACAATACAAGAAACTTTGGACACCTACGAACGGCCGATGGCCGGGCCTTAAGGCCAGACATAATTCGTTCCAATATGCTATCCCGCGAAAAGCAGATTTCTTGCAATATTAATCAAAGTCTCAAAACAATTGTCGATCTTCGTATCACTGAAGAAGGTGGAGGCGATGAAAACGAAATTTTTAGTAGCGCGACCATAATCTCACTCCCAATCTTGTTTGGAAATCTTTCTCCGAAGAAAATTGGGGAGTGGCTCATGCTAGGGGAAATCGAAAAGATTGATTCATTTTTAGAAAATGGCTACTTGGAATTTACCACTTCCTTTGGCACGCAAATTAAAACATTTTTTGAACTGATCACTGAGGAATCAAACCTTCCATTAGCGTTTCACTGTAGTGCTGGAAAAGATCGAACTGGAACTCTGGCAGCACTATTTCTATTGGCACTTGGGGTCTCTAAAGAGGACGTAATAGCTGACTATATGGAGACTAATAACCGAATTAAAGTAGAAGAAACTGCAAAAAAGATTGCAGAGCACTTTGACAATAATACGGAGATGGTTCTCCCTCACCCAGAGAAGTCCCAAGAGGCACTTAAATTACTTCTTGGAGTAAAGCTACGATGGATTGAAATATTTCTTGAGGGAATTGATAGAAACTTTGGCGGCGTAGACCGCTATTTAGAAGATGAGCTTCAGGTTGATCTTCACCTTCTTCGAAAAATATACATAATAGATTAGCTTGTACTTGTGGAAGGTTTTACGGCCTCATCTCCAAATACCATTTTACGCAGCTTAGATGATACCTCTTTAAGGGCCATGGACTGCCCAGAAAGCTCTTCACTAGTACTTGCCGCTTCTTCTGCCGTTGCTGCGTTTTGTTGAGTAGTTTTGTCGATATCAGTTGTGACCTGATTCAGTCGTTTAATTTCTCCCACTTGAACCTGGGATGAATTATGAATTTTCTCAGAGCTCTCTTTTGATTTAATTGCAACGGTATGCACTAAGTTAATAAATTTCGCAACGTCCTTTGCCTGTCCATTGCCCCTTGTGACTCTTCTCTCGTTGTCCTCAGTTATCTTCTTTGCTGCGCCAACACTTTCTTTAACAATTTTGGATATTTCACTGGCAGATTTACCGCTCATTTCAGCAAGACTTCCAACCTCCTGAGCGACAACAGCAAAACCTCTTCCGTGTTCGCCAGCTCTTTCGGCCTCAACAGATGCATTAAATGATAATAACTTGGTCTGAAAGACGATTTCATCAATCATCTCTGTCTTTTCCCCAATCTCAGAAATGACACCAACAAGGCGCTGAATATCAGCATTTCCACTTTCAATTCGATCCATCGAAGAAATCAACAAATTCATCGCGTCTAAAGCGAGGGAGATATTAGTATTAACCTCATCAATAGAGTCTTTTCCTACTTCTGCATCCTCTAGATTTTTTTCTACAGAACCTCCTAGATGCTCAATTGCAGCTGATGCCTGTTGAACTGAGCTTGCTTGATTAGATGAGGAGAGAGCAAGCCCTTGGCTGGCCTGAGAGAGTTCATTTGCTGCTGAGGCAACATCTGTCGAGAATGAATCAATCTCAACGCTGATTGCAGCAAGTGGCCGGACAACTTCTTTTGTAAGAAGAAAGGAGAGAAGTGCGCCAAAAGCTACTGCTATAATTGAAAGTAGGATAGAGGTATACTGTACTATATTGCCAATCTTGAACATGGCCTCACTATTCATAATATTTTCACTCGTAATCTTTATCACATCGTGAAGTAGTTTTTTTAGTTTTGAAATTTCCACCAATGTTGTGTAATTAAATATTTCAGCTGCTTTTTGATTATCCCCACTCGCTAGATATGTTTTTATTGTTATCGCACTTTCGTGAAATTTACGGTGTGGTTCTTCCATTGCTCTAAATGCAGCTGCTAAGGAAGGAGTAAGCTTCTCAGCTTCAACCCGCTTATGACTATAAAGCCAACTTCCCAACTTACAGGTCTTATGATCGGTCTTACCTTTGAACTGTTTGACCTTGGGATTATAGATATATTCTGAAAGTTTGTTCGCCCAATTTAGATGATCTGCTTCTCGCTGGAGCATCGATCCTTTTAGAGTATTTCCAGCAATCACTTGACGGGAATTATCCATTAAACGACTCGTGCCAAGAACACTCACAAAAGCAAGTACTAGCAACAGTCCTATCATTGCTGCATAACCTAAAACTACTTTCTTTCCAATTGTAAAATTCACTGATCCCCGCCCTTGCCTATATAGTTCAGTTTAAGAAAATGTTGAATAAATTCAAGAGGAAATTATTGGATGTTATCTAACAAAGACCAATAGAAAAATCAGACTTTGTCTACTTAAGGTCAGCTTCTTCAAGAGCATTTATCACTTTGCGATAGTACCCCTTATTAAACCTTGATCTGAAGTTTGCAATAATGGCACTCTTATTAAAAATCTCTTTTGGAGTTGAGAGCATATAGTCGACATATTGCTCAACGACGAAAAAGACCACAGCTAACGGCGTTAACTGGCTACTGTAGCTCTCAGGAAAACCCTTGCCATTAATATGACAATGGTGCTGAAGAATAATCATATCAGTTCCAATTGGGGTCTGTGGATAATCTCGAATCATTGTGCAAGCATCGTAAGCATGAGCAATCACTTTCTCCTCATCCTTTTTAGTTAGTGCCGCCTCTTTCAGTGAGCTCAAAGAGTGAATCTTTGCCAACTTGTCATCTGGGATTGTGATATCGTGAAAGAATGCAGCTATACAGATTTTTTCCTGCTGCTCCTCTGTCCCCCACTCCATTTTCTCAATAACATAATGAGAAACTGCTGCGATCAAAGTCGCGTGGGTAAAGAGATATCCCGCCTTATCTTTTTCTAAAATTGCCAGAAGCTCTGCTAGACCTTCAGACTCCTCAGCAACCTTCATCATCTCATTAATAGTGGTCTTCGCCATCGCAATAGTCTGCTCTGTCATCCCTGTGGCATTAAGCATTTCTTGACTGGCATAAAAAACACTTGAGGTGGCAGCAATACGCTGCTGTTCAGAATCTTTATTTGAAATAAGAACTTTCATTACCCGATCAGCATACTCACCTAGAAACTGCAAGCGCTTGAGCTTATGAACATAGAGGTTCTTTTTACCATCAACAATATGCTTTTCAATAATCGACTTAGAAATCTCTTGATTCGCCTTAAAAATTTCTTTAAAGCTCGGCAACTCATCATCCCCAGTATCTGTCTGGCAGTCATAAACTTCTGCGCTAGTTTGTCTCAATTGTAAAAAATGCTTAACGGGGATTGGATAATAGTCTGGCACTTGCTTGCTTGCCATCTCTTCAGCTGTAATTTTTAAAACCTTAGCGGCCTTGCGAATAACCCCCTTCCAGTTATCCTGCTCAAAAGACTCAACGTCATTAGCAACTTTGGGCTCATTTCCAAGTAAAAAGATTGGGATGTCTAATTTATTTGATTTTACAGCATAGAAAACTTTAAGAATTGTATTCTCATCACCAACTTGCTTTTCGCAAATGATTAGATCAACCGCAGTATCAAGCTTGAGAAAATCCATGACACTATCAGCATTGTGAAGAACAATGACTTCCATTCCAAGATAGAGATCTAGGTTCAGCTCATATAGCTTCCGGAGGTCCGGGTCATTTTCAATAATTATCGCTCGTCTCACATACTTCCCATCATTTAGTGTAAAGCCTGTTTCGATAGAAAGAAGTATTTCCTTGAGTGAATTTTAAATAATTAAAAGGAATAACCAAAATTAGAGTAAACGGTGTCATTTTCACGGTAGGCACTCCAATAGGAGTCATCTCTTGGCGCTTTGAGAAGCTCAAGCCCCACAGCAATAGACATCTGATTGAGGAATCTATAAGACACCTCTTTTTTAATCACATTATCACCCATTTCCATGTCATATTTAAAATCAAATAACATACTGAGGTTGTCATTAAAATCGTAATCAACTGATACTCCAACAGCATTGTGCCATTTAACAGCGTCACCAAAAACAGCATCACCACTTCTTTCCGCTAGGTTATAGAGATAGTTCACTCCCATTTTACAAATGGAGCTCACATACTTTGCACCCATATGGAGATAGCTTTGTCGCTGGTAAGATGGCTCGACTACGATGTAATCAGTATTAAAATCTCTCTTATTATTTTTTATCAGAGTTGGGTTAACAACACCAAGCCCAAGGTCAGACTTGAGGTCAGAGTTGGGGTCGATAATTTCAAGGCCACCAGAAACCTGAACTTTGCGGCCAACTTTTTGATTTACACCCACCCCATAGATGAAGTGGTGATTAACTTTAGGAGATACGGCAACGTTAACTTGCTTAGCATCCTTAGAGAGCTTTCCTTCTGCATTTATACGGAGCTTATTCTCGGGCTTATACATACCGTATACAGAGACTGCTCCGCCTCCCCAACTATAAGCGAGGTTACCGCCTAAGCTTTCTTGAAAAATGATATCAGATACACTGTACTGGCCAAGCTCATAATTAATTGGAGTATCAACACCATTCATTCTCATTTGAGAAGGAGGAGCTGACATCCAAGGAGTGTTAGAAGTGACTTTCCCACCCTTGACCTCATATCCAGGATTAAGAGATGGGACATAAAGAGCTGATCCATAGAACTTGATATTCCAATTTTTACTCAATTCTCTCTCAGCGTGAAGGCCAAATAACCCCTCCTGCTTATCTCCGAGGAGATTAAACCCCTGCATTCCATTGATATTTCCGAGCTCCCACACCGCATCAGCGGAGTTCCAATCAACTATTTTTCGTCCTACTGAGATAGTAGAGTGCCTAGTCCTATGGCCAATAAAGGCCTCAGGAATAGAATAGAGGTAGTTGCTACTTCCAGTATAAAGTCGTACGTCAGCATCCATGAACCCCTGATATCGCCTCTTTTTAAACTTTGAATCAAAGCTTAAACTTAGCCAATCAGAGTCCTGGGCCTGCCCTTGGGTTTCGACACTCTTAGAAGTTCCGTAGCCAATTTGGGCGCTGAAGGCATTGCATACCAACAAAGGGATCAAAAATAGTAGTGCATGTTTTTTCATAATAAAAGATTAGCAGAATATTGCTATAGATTTAAGACACTATGCATTATTTACTGTATTATTTAAGCGAAATTATGGGGCAACT
>JAGLCH010000277.1 GCA_023146355.1 Bacteriovoracaceae bacterium
CATTTTACGCGCACCACCGATAATCTCAGTGTAGTCATGAAAATAGAAGTATGTACTCACGAGAGCTAATGAGAAAGATGAAACAAAAAAAATACTCAATGTGAACTTCGTTATAATTTTCATAGAAAACCTTCATAAAAATTGATTACAGAAACCTTTCGATGATCTCATCATAAACCTTGAGAGGGTTATAATTACTTCAGATGAATTTGACTAAAATAAGATACAAATTAAGATTTCATTACCCAATCATTACTAAATGGCTCAGCTAATTTAACTTTTTTCCCAATAATACCTATTTGATATTTTATAAAAACCTCCGATAATAAGTCTAACTAACTAAACTCAAGGAGAGATTCAATGAAAAAAATGCTTATGATTACATTGCTCGCAACACTATCTATTTCATGCGCTGTTACTAAAATAAAAAAAGGAGAACAATACTTTGGTTCTAGTATGGATCTCCTTCAAGACAATCAATCAATTGCTGCGACAATAATTGACGACAAGCTTAAAGTTCAAATAAAAGCAGGCACAGAAAAATGTGTTGGTGAATTCGAATATACTGGATCCGATAAAAGTTACCTTGGTTTTACAATGGCCTCTAATAACTACGTAGGTAAATTTAAAAGTGCAAACGGAGTAGCGTGTAAAAAAGCTATCGGAAATAATGGCGACAAAACAATTGAAGTTCAGGTTGCCCGACTAGGAGGAATCCTCGGATCATCTTTTATGAGTAAACTTGCAATTAGAATATGTGAAGATGAAAAAGGAATATGCATGGCGCAGAATACCTTTGAAGTTACAAAGAAATAATCGGCTAATATCTCCCTAGGTGTCAGGAGACTGGCGCCTAGGGGAAAATAAGAATACGATAGAAAGATGAAGAAACTCTTACTGCTACTTTTTCTAACTTTATCTGCTCACTCATACAGTTCAGGCCCACCCAATATACTACTGATAGATAGCTCTTTTGCTCCCGTAATTCTCACGCATGGAGGCCCTACTCCCGACCAGTGTCTACTGATCAGCGAAAACAACTCAAACCTATCTAAAATTGGAGATTGCTATAACAAAAAAGAATGGACAAGTACCTCCAAGAAAGAAGTTAGTCTCCTCAAAGGACTACAGGATATATTGGCAGGTATAAAAAACACTCCAACTGCACTCAAGTGGATAAGATACAATAATTCAAATCCTAAAAAAGCAAAGTCCCTTAAAAACAAATATCTTATTGCTGCCCATGGGAGCCGTTCAGCATTCATACTTGATAAGTTCGGGGGACAAGATGCAAAGATTCTCTACATGAGAAATATGACCACGGGAATTGGCCGGAGTAAATCACTTCACAAAGTTAAAACTCCCTACCCTCGCTACCAAAACAACTGTGGTCTTACGAAATGGCCTGAAAGTGAACTTAAAAAGTTCAACATTGATTCTCTCCTGCCATACCAAAAAATAATTTCAGATACACTATCGCGCACCACTTCTCTAAAAATTGTAAATTTGTCTCTTGGGTATAAAAAGAGTTGGATAACAGAGGACAATCCTCGCTGTACCGATGATCAGGTTAGC
>JAGLCH010000278.1 GCA_023146355.1 Bacteriovoracaceae bacterium
CCTAAGAAGACTGTTAAGAAAGCAGTTAAAAAAGCTCCTGCTAAAAAAGCAGTGGCAAAAAAGCCGGCCAAGAAGAAATAAAGAATTTTTCTATATTTATATAAGCTGAGGCCTCAATTTGGGGCCTCTTCTCGTTTTTTTAAGCGTTTTTCTTACATCGTGTGCTTTTAATCTCTTAAAACATAGCTTCGCTCATTATAGTCATTAATTATTACCCCATATATTTACAATAATCGCAGAAATTGATAGTTAGATGATTCTAGTTTTCTACACTTTGGAGTCATAACTAATGGAAAATATAAATATTGTTAAGGGTGATATCACTTTCCCCCCTCGTAAGGTTTGGTTTAAGACATTTGGTTGCCAAATGAATTACCACGATACTGAAAGAATGCTGGCCCTACTCACAGGGCTAAACTTCACAAAAACAGAACTAAGAGAAGAGGCAGACCTTGTTCTTTTTAATACATGTGCAATACGTGGCCTTGCAAATGAGAAATTTTACTCTCAGCTAGGAGAGATTAAGCACCTTAAGGCCAAGAATCCGGCACTTGCTGTTGGTGCAGCTGGTTGTGTTTCACAAATTGAGGGGAATGAGCTCCTTAAAAAGTATAAGCATCTTGATTTTGCATTTGGAACTGATGTGATTGATCAGATCTCTGAAATTGTCTATCGTTTCTACGCTGGTGAATCTAAATTCTTTATTAATGCCTGGGATAAATCTTCAAACTATTCAATAGAAACAAAAATCACACATAATGATCCACGTGCTTTTGTTAATATCATTAAGGGATGCAATAACTTTTGCACCTACTGTATCGTCCCCTTTACAAGGGGAAGAGAGATTTCTCGTAAAATTAAAGAGATTGTAGAAGACGTAAAGAAGCTTGTTAATGAGCAGGGTATTCGTGAGATTACACTCCTAGGCCAAAATGTGAACTCATTTGGTAAAGAGAATGATGAATCAATTGCACAGTTGATTCATCAACTCGATAAGATTGATGAGCTAAAGTTAATTCGCTATACCTCAAGCCACCCTTATAACGTATCTGATGAATTGATTAAAACTCATGGAAGTTCTAAAAAGTTGGCACTTCACCTTCACCTTCCTGTTCAGTCAGGTTCTGATTCAGTTCTTACACGAATGAAAAGACGTCATACACGTCAGCACTACTTAGATATTTTGAAGAAACTCCGTGAGGCCAATCCTGAGATCGTTCTTTCATCAGATATTATTGTTGGTTTTCCAAATGAAACTGAAGAGGAGTATCAGGATACCCTCAGGCTTTTAGATGAGGCAAAATTTGACTTCATCTATGCCTATAAGTATTCGTCACGTCCAGGAACAAAAGCTGCCGACATAGAAGACTCTCTACCTGAAGAAGTGAAAAAAAAGCGGCTAGTTGACCTTCAAAAATACCAACTAGATGTTCAGACTGTTATTCGTCAAGGCCTTATCGGAAAAATAGTTAGTGGATTAGTTGAAGAGGCGCGAACAAAAGATGGTGTGAAGAAGTGGGTTGTTCGAACAAGTTGTTTTCGCATCGTTCATTTTGAGCCGGAAAATCCAGAAGTGGACTATAAGTTTCATTGGGTTGACCTTGAGCTGCTCTCTGCAACACAACTTAGCTTTCAAGGTAAAATGGTGAAAGATCACGGAAAGTGGTGATTAAACAGGACAAATAGTCCCTTTTTGCCCCTCTTATAACTGTATCCTCCACTCTGATAAAATAGTGAGTGGAGGTCTCTTATGAGCAAGCAACTGTTAACCTTTTTTCTTTTTATTTTTTCAACTAGTTCATTTGCTTTTTTTGAGGTTGGGGGAAACTATGGTTATAAACGTTTGATCTATGGTGCCAATCGAGAGAATAAAAATTATGACCGAAGCTACTCAGGATTTATTGCCAAGTATCTTTTTAACTTAACAGCAATTGAAGTTAATGTTTCTCACTCTCAGAATGTTACAGAAGAAAAATGGGATGCAAAGGTTGAGGGGACAACATATTCGGCCACTAAAATGCGTAGTGATGTTATGACAAATGTTTGGGGGATAGGACTCCGACAAGCATTTGCTCATAAAAAGGCATTTCTTGTTCCTATGTTGAGTCTTGGATATGCTCGTCAGATTGCAGAAAGTACAGGCTATGTTGAGTACACCAATAGCGTAGATGGAAGTAAGCTGAATGCGAGTACTGGAAAAATAAAGCAATCATCAAACTCTCTATTTGGTACTTTCTCTCTTAAGCTCCGGTTAACTAAGTTTTTCTCTCTAACGGGATCAGCGAGCACAGTTTTTCCGGCCTTTGCCTTTGAGCGCCTCCAGGATAATGTGAAGTACTCAGCTGGCTTCTCATGGATGTTTTAAAGATCCTTTTTCTTCTTCTCCTTCTTAGTTCCTGTTCCCGACTGGAGTACCTTACAAAGCAAGGTATCGGTCAGGTAAAGCTCCTAACGCAATCCACTCCTTATGCAGATGCCCTTGCCAGCAAGGAGTACAGCGCTAGTGATAAGCAAAAGATAAAAAAGATTCAAACGTATAAAAAATATTTCTATCAATACTTTAATTTGCCCGAAGGTGATATCTATTCAAAGGTATATAAGCTGGATCAGGAAGCAGTTACTTATCTTGTAATTGCTTCGCCATTTAAGCTTATCAAGGCAAGGAAAGAGTGCTTTCCTTTTGTTGGGTGCTTTCCTTATCTTGGGTTTTTCTCTAAGAAAGATGCCTTAGAACACTCTGATAATTTGAAAAGAAATGGTGAGCATGTGTGGGTGAGACCGGTTTATGCTTACTCAACTCTCGGAAATTTCACTGACCCCATTTTGTCTTCATTTTTTTATTACGATGACTATCAGTTGGCCAACCTCATTTTTCATGAACTCTTCCATACAATATTATTTGTTCAAGACGAAGTGGAACTTAATGAAAATATGGCCAATTTTTTTGCAGAGATCATGACCGCAGAGTACTTTGCAAATGATAAGCAATATATGCTCAAGCACGGTACTTACAAAGTATGGCTGGACCGTGGAATGGCATTAATGGTTAAGTGGGCAAAAGAGCTTAATATTCGCTACAAACTAATAAAATCTACAAAGCGTGAACCCTTCGAGGCTCAGTTTGCTAAGTACAAGCTGAGTGTAATAGACCGTGATACTGAAAAATATTGTAAAGATTCAGTAAATAAGAGCTGTTGGCTTAAAACAATTCCTTTAAATAATGCAATCCTGGCCGCCTATATGACCTATGAAGGCACTGAGAATAAAATTTTAGAGCTCTATGACAAGACAGGTCTTTCTCTCAAAGAGTTTTTCTCCTATATTAAAGATAACTACAAACAATTACTGTAGCGCTTAAGTTTTTTATAAGCGCTCGGAGAGTTCTATGCGCCATATATTTTTAATTGATCCTCTTGAAAAATTAACCCTTCGTAAAGACTCTTCTCTTTATCTTGCAATGGCATTTAAAGAGCGTGGCCTCGATACTTGTATTCTTTTTGCAAATGATTTTTTCTATTCAAATCAGGGAGTAAAAGGATTGAAGGCATATGACTTTGATGGTGAGCTTGTAAAGGGCTCTCAGTATATTGATCAATTCAACCTCGGAAGCTGCAAAGACATTGAGCTAAACAGCGGCGACACTATTCATATGAGAATTGATCCTCCTTTTGATACTGTTTATCTTCGCTATTTGTGGATGCTTTCTTCTTTAAAAAAACAAGGAGTGAAAGTTGTAAATGATCCCGATGGTATTGTTCGCTTTAATGAAAAGCTCTATGCTTTTGCCCATCCATCGTCTCTTCCTAGTTTTGTGGGGAGTGCTGGAGAAGCGGCTTGGGCCTTTTGCATTGAGCTTGGAGATAGTGAAGTGATCCTAAAACCACTTGACCTCTACCAGGGGATTGGGGTGGAGAAATATACCTTGAGTGGCAAAGAGAGCTTTATTAAAAAATTTGATCAAAAAGTTAAAGAGTACAATGGGCCAGTTGTACTTCAAAGCTTTTATAAAAAAGTGGTGGACGGTGAGATCCGTACTCTCTACTTCAAGGGGAAAGAGATAGGTACAATTCTCAAGACTCCTCCAAAAGGAAGTTTCCTTACAAATATAGCGAGTGGTGGACAATATAAGGTTTCAGAGTTGAGTGATTTGCAACGAATTCACTGTGATGAGATTGCCGCGGATTTACTAAAAGAGGGAATTGATTTTATAGCATTTGATGTAATGGGGGATCATGTTTCTGAAGTAAATATCACTTGTCCAGGCCTTTTAGTTGAAGTGGCAGAGGCCCTTAATATTAACCTAGGGCAAGTGATCGCCGAGTCGTATTAGTAAAAAGACCCACAACTTGTGGGTCTATATCGTAATAAAATAATTAATCTTTTTCGGGAAGAATAACTGTTTGATCTGTTTCCATCTGAATGTCGTAGGCGA
>JAGLCH010000279.1 GCA_023146355.1 Bacteriovoracaceae bacterium
TATAACTATATTTTAGGAGTAAAACCAGGAGATCATAAATATCTATTTGATTGGGTTGATGCTTTAGATGAAAATGACGTTAAAACTCACAGTTTTTATAAAATGGCAGGGCAAAAAGTAAAGAAGAGGATCACATACGAATTTAAGTGGCGTAATAAAGTACCTCTTAATGATTCCAATAGTGATCTGCTTGTTAATTTTTTAGATTTTAAAGAGATTACCGAGACTCTTGATATTGCCGGAGAAGTTATAAAAACAAAAACCAGTCCTTGGACGTGGGTAACTGATATTAAAATAACACAAGATAACGTTTATCAAATAATGCGAGGAGGGCGTGCTAGGTGGCGGATTGAGAATGAGGTTTTCAATACATTAAAAAATCAGGGGTATAATCTTGAGCACAATTTCGGGCATGGGTTCAAGAATTTATGTAACAATTTTATAATGCTAATGATGTTAGCTTTTTTGGTGGATCAGCTGCAAGAGATTGCTTGTTCTACTTTTAAAAAAGCATTTACTGCGGCTGAAAGAAAAAAATATTTATGGGAAAAAGTTAGGAATCGCTTCACTACTTTCTTGATTGATACTTGGAAGACTCTCTTTGATAGTATTATTAATCCGCCGGAAATATCATTAAATAGTGGTTAACCATACCTGCAATAAGTGATCATTTTGCGAAATTCGCGAAATTTATATGAACTCTCACACCCCTAAAATTGCCCATAAAATTCTCCTCAAATTAGAGGACTTGATCACTGTATCTTTACGTGTGCGCTTATGTTGTATTAAGTGAGGCCGGAGACCGCTGTTAAGAACAATATTAACTTGCCAAAGTTATTTCAATATGGAAAAAGATCAGGCAAGCGCTTCTACTCTTTAAACCAATTAAACATGAGGAATAATATGAAAAAATCAGTAATTACTTTAATATGCCTAATTTTTGCAACCAGTACACTCGCTCTTGGCCTATCAAGGTGGGTAGACCAATCCGGTCGCGTTACACAAACGAGTTGGTACCGCTCTGTTTCACAATGTAGAGATATGGCAGAAACAAGATGTGAAAATAAACTGCGATGTGAAGGTTATCTCACTGACTATAGAAGCACAGGTGCTGTTTATACGTCTAAGACATTTAAATATGATGGTAAAATCAAACACCAGTGTAGAGCATCATGCTCAGCTTACTGTAATGTTTACTAGAACATAGTTGCGCCAATCAGGTACAGATGAGATAATTTCTGTACCTGTTGAGCTGATGGAAAACAATGAGAATAAAGCTACTCCTATTTATTATAATGTTAACCATGACCGCGCTGCTATATCATTATTTCTCTCCACCTTCTGAACTCACTGAAGAGAAACCAGCGAGAAAGTCACCACTAAAAATCAAGACAGTTCTCACCACAAGCAAGCTCAAAGCTTTTAAATCAAGCATTATTGCTTCAGCCCCGTCTAAAAGGCCGATATCTTTAAATAAGAAGAAATTATTGAAGATTGTAGAACAAATTAAAGAAAGAATTAGAACTATCGAAGAAGAGAGTAGTAAACAAATTGAAAATGATAGAATAGACGACGGTGCCTTTTACCGTCATGTGTACCCCGATCAGGCCGATAGAATAGGCGAAATATTAGAACGCAACCGAACCAAAACACCTGAACTTTTTGAGACCAATTTTGAAATGGCAAAGCTTGCGCTATCTCATTTTGCTGATGATCCAGAAAATTTAAAAACATACTATGAAATTATTAAGCGCCACCATAAGAAGCATTATAGAAATGAATGTACTAAAGTTACATACTTAAGATACCTATTCTCTGAACACTACGATGAAGAACTTAAATCAGCTGTTGATGAGTGCATTAACTGGGTCAAACAACCACGCAAGCGGCTCTTCATCTATGAGTATATTTCAACAATTATTGAGCAAAAAGGATTAACTGAAGGGATTAATACCTACTTACAATACAAGAAATTCGTCTCGCCCGATCACCATAATATGTATGAGCGACTACTTAGTCTGTAAATTCGCCAGCTATTAATTCACACTCGCCATCCCCCCAATATTACTAAGAAATCATCTTGCGAATACAATTCCAATTCGTATCGGAGCACCCTCTTAAATTTATAAGGGGAAAAGCAGCACCGGCCAAAGACGTAAAGGTGATAATAATCAGGGAGCAAGCGAGTGGCAGCTTTATGCTGTCTCAGCCAAACCCAAACCTCAGAGTCGGCAAACAGAAGTTCCTTTCAATTCTAAGTTTCATGAAGCTACTGATCGATCAAAAGGAACTACAAGAGCTTAAAGATCAAGCCACTGAAGAGAAAAGATGCAGCATAGCCAGCAAAGCCAGCAAAAAAATAGTTGGTTAGCTTTTTGGGTACAAAAAAACTTCGAGGAGTTGATGTCATAAGAAAAATACTGGATTAGGGGCCCAAATAACTCAGTAAACTACGACTACCAGCGTAGTGCTCTCCATTTACGTTTCGATGCTTGCATACTGACTAAATGCTTCTTTAAGAGATCTTCCCAATAAAGTCTTTCCTAATAAAGGCATTCTCATATTTCTTAATAATAGCTTCTTTAATACCTGGGTTTCTGAAATAGTCTTTCCAATTGCTAGTAACAAAATCATGAATACGATCAATAATGTTTCCATCTTCTGTTTCATCTAGATCAAAGTACTTAATC
>JAGLCH010000028.1 GCA_023146355.1 Bacteriovoracaceae bacterium
GGAAGGAAAAATAATCACCATGAGTGATGCACTATCTCGTGCTATGCCAAAAAAATTAGATGCAGATATTTGCAACTGCTTGTCCCACGCTCGCAGAAAATTTGTTGAGCTCATGGATATGAACATATCTGTCCGAGAATCAAAGCACATGCTGAAGTGGCTCAGTGTAATTTACCATAATGATGCAAGGGCGAAAGAGAAGAATCTAACCAATCAGGAGAGACTTGAGTACCATCAGAATCTCTCTGCAAAATCAGTCAAACGTATTCTAAAGTGGTGTTCAAAAATTCAGAGAGAGAAAAAAGAGGAACCAAACTCTGGACTTGGTGGTGCGATCAGCTACATGCTCAACCACTGGAAAGAGCTAGTACGATTCATGTCTGTCGCGGGTGCACCGATCGATAATAATATCTGCGAGCGAGCAATAAAAAGTTCAATTCGTCACAGGAAAAATTCACTTTTTTACAAAACACAGCACGGAGCACTCGTCGTCGTTACGCACGCTCTGTGGAAGGACACGGAAAATGGTTACTTTTTCTTTTCCTCAGCTTCAATGTCTATCAGGTTAAGTCTTAGATTACCTTCAACACCATCGATAATTTCCTTTGGAACGCTGCAGTCATTAAAGTAATCTTTCCAATTTCTTACGACCTTGGTTATTTCGATCATGATTGTTTTAACTTTTTGTTCTGAAAGATCTGCTTTTTTTCCAAATTGAATTAAATCATCTAGCGTAAAGTTTTCTCTTTTTCCGTTTAGTTGCATCTGATGTTTATTAGTCCATGGTCCTGAGGGATTGTAGCTGTATGCCACATCATATGCAGGAGACAGGGACCAATCACCTTGCTTGTTCATTAAAAAGGCAATGTTCTTAGTATGATCATCTTGATTTCGTGAAATGACATTAAATGCAGCTCTTCTAAATTGTTGCTCAAGTGCTTTTTTCTGTCCATTTTTTACAAGCTCTCTAATGACTTCAAGTGCCTGCTCATAGCTATGTGCACCGGCTTGATTAAAGTCATAATGCTTGAGACCACATAGAGATTGCATATGAATTTTCTGACCATCAATTCGGTCAAATCTTTTTGTCATAAAGTGAGCACGACCATTCTCTTCAATTAACTCACATTCTGTCATATTGATTTTGCAATCAAGTGCCATCTTATAGTACGCAAACTCAGATCTTCCATAACCTTGTGGATCATTAAGTTCTTTGTCTTTATTTTTAGCTACCCCGTCCAATTTTAAAAGGTAGTAATCAAACCCATCAGGACATTTTACTTGTCCCGACTTAATTTCACCTGTTGATTTATTGTATGCGATCAAACATTTTGCTCTTGCTCCACCAGCAGAGGAGCCAATTAGAAGAAGATTTTTTAATGCCTGTTCAGTTTGTTTATCATCAGCAGTATCTATTTTTTCAGTTACTTTTTCTCGGTCAGATAAAACTTTGGAGGCCAGTTTAACGATCTCATCCAGAGATATATCGATACTCTCGTCAGTATTTTCCCCTGAAGTTGCTGGGCTAAACTCTAGTGCACCCATTGCTCTTTTTCCGATATAGCATAGTCTTTCTACAGGAGAGAAATCGCCACTTTTTCTTCCATTTTTTGTTAGCCAACTATCGATAAGGGCATTACCAAATTTATCGGGGAGGGAGTCAGCTAGCATTCCAGGCAGGCCCTTAAATGTTTCCTTGTTTTCTCCTGCGAAACTAAAGCTCCCGGTTTTTTTCTTCATTTTAAATGGAGAGGGTTCTATATTTTTGGCACTTAGAAAGTTCGCATCGTATTCAAATGTTCCGAGATTTCGGTCTTCATTCCAGGAAATGGCACCGATTCTCTTTCCCCATAGTATTACGTCTGCGACGGTAATTTTCTTCATAAAGCTACTCCTCCCACTTCCATTCTTTTTCTTCTACTTTCTTTTTCCTCACCCTTTGTGGGGGAGCTTGCTCTTTTTTATTTTTAGCAAGCTTGCTGAGGTAGATAGGGGAGAGTGATGGTTCAGGAAATAGATTAGCTATTTCTTTTTCTCTTCCTAGAGCTTTAAATATCCTTACCAAAATCATTATTGTTGGATTTGTTTTTCCATTCTCTATTCTGGATAAGCTCGTGACACTGATTTCGCTTTTGTCCGCGAGATCTTTCATTGTTAGCTCTTGAGATACCCTAGCTCCGCGAATGGAGTCACCCATCTCTTGTAGGACTTGGTCTGTATTCATTGCTTCAAAATCTATCATAAATCACCATATATGTTATATTAAGCCTTTTATATAGTATAACACATCATATGTGACGAATAATGAATAAGTGTCATATATGCTATATTAATAATGATTATCGCTATAACTTAACATATATGACGTTTTATGG
>JAGLCH010000280.1 GCA_023146355.1 Bacteriovoracaceae bacterium
ATTTTTAGATCTGGAGAGTGGGAAAAATCAGTTTCTCCAAGCCCATCCTCGCCATGAGTATCCTGCGCTGTAATTAGGTCTCGAGCAATTGGGCGTGCTTCCCCCAGATAGACTGGGATATCTGTACGACCAACTAGATCGAGAACTTTAAGAGCATTCGTTGCGCCAAGCTCCACCGGAACATTTCCAGCAACAACTGTTAACCCTATTACGTCTAGTTCAGGCGAGTTCAGTGCTAGAAGTAGTGCTAGGGAATCATCAATTCCTGGGTCGCAGTCAATAATAACTTTTTTAGGCATATGAATCGACCTCAGTAGAGTTTTGTTTTTTGTCGGATATATCAAGTCCACCGATCATGTCTTTACGCGCTAGGTAGCGAGCAAAGTAGAGAAATGGAGTATCAATCGCAGCAACCACAAATTTCATCACATATGTTGTCCAAAATATTTCCAAAATCACATGAGTAGGGAATACTCCCCAGAATGCCAAAATTGAAAAGATTGCATTGTCGATAAGCTGACTCGACATGGTGGACAAATTATTTCGTATCCAAAGGTGCTTCTCACCTTTAAATTTTCTTTTCCAAAAAGCAAATGCCCAAACATCGTGGCGCTGAGATATGTAGTAAGCAACCATCCCTGAAACCACAAGGCGTGGCATAAAAGAAAAGATAGTTTTAACACTTTGAAAGTTTTGAACTCCCTCGCTAATTTCTGAGGGCCTAAATAAAACAGATATCTGCATGATTATAGTCATTGAGACAATACTGAAAAAACCAATGCTAACTGCTCGCTTTGCATCTTGCTCTCCGTGGTTTTCTGAAAGTATATCAGTTACTAGAAAGCCGCTAGCGTAGACGATATTTCCTAAAGTTGTTCCAAATCCAAAGAGATCTACAAGTAGTACAACTTGAATATTTGCCATTAAAATTGAGATGGGTATCCAAACATAGAGACCAATTTTGCCAAATTTTTTATAGGCAAAGAGGATGGCAAAAAAATTGACCAAGAGCATGCTTAGCCATAAAAGTTCGTTAGTCACAGTACATTACTCCGAGCATTATCTTAATAAAGTCTACCGTTATTATCACTCCCTCTTGAGCAAGTCATTTCAACACATCAAATTTACATACCATTAACCAATTTTGACCCGGCAAGTTAAGCTTGGTTAACTCAATGTTAATTTTCGCCTAATAACAGTTGGTTACAGGTAAAAATAGGCTCACGGAATCAGAGAAACTTACCGATAAAACAGTTGTACTTATACTTTTGGGAGATCTTTTGAAAAAATCATTAATAACATTATCGATTTTGGCCACGGCAGGTAGCTTCTACCTGACATCACAATCCACAGATGATGTTGATGGGAGGACCGCAGCGACAAGTACTCTTCCCAAGGCAAAATCCATTAAAGTGGAAAGTTCTCTGGGGGAGATATATCTTGCAGACCTAGAAGAACGCTTCGCTCAAAAGTACTCTGCAGAGAGAATAAGTGAAGGAGTATCCTCACAAGCATTTGAAGTGAGAGAAAGGATCTATCTCCTGAAAGAACTTATTGTTGATTCATCTGTCGACTATTTCCAGCTAATGGAGCTTGGATCCTTTGCCATAAAAGTGATTCACAATGGGAGCGAATATAATTTGGTAAAGCGTGAAGCAGCGCGAGTACTGATCAAGGTTTCCGGACTAATGGCACCTAGTGCAAGACAGGCGATATTAAACGCTATTGGACCTAGGCTTCTTTTTTTAGCGCAAAATCCAGATTGTGGGGCGACGCTAAAGTTTCTAGGTAATAGTTAGCGCTGGAACTCCACGCGATCAATTGTATAACCATACTTAATGGGGCCTGATTTCGATTTAAGAGTAAGCTTCAGGTAGTCGCCTTCAATGACTTCTGTCCAGAATTCACCGAGGTTTGATGTTATGATATCAACAATCTCCCCCTCCTTTACTTCGAGAGTTAATCGGTCGTAGTTATAGATATCGAACTTCTTGAAGTGGAGGCGAAATCTTTTGATACCTTTCATTTCAAATATTTTAGTAAAATCTTTCTTTTTTGGGTAGGGGTGAGCACTTTCAATAACAAGCTCTTCTGATTGAAATTTTGAAAGATCAAAGTTTGGAAGTCTATCTCCCTCAAGGCCTAGTATTGCATTATAAATATTGAGGCGCTGACCATTGCTCGACCAGTGAGTGAGTGAGATCTTTTGGTCACCACCTTTAATTATCTGACCTTTAAGCTCTAAAACCGATAGCTCTGGGTTGTGCGACCAAGTCATGGCAGCGGCCAAAGATACTAGTGGACATGCTTGGCTTGTCCCAGAGGATTCTTTGTATCTATTCTTTGGCTTAAGAGAATATATATCCTCGCCCGGAGCAAAGAGTTCAACAACTTTTCCGTAATTTGAAAAAAGGGCGCGACCATCATAGTTAGTGCTAGCGCCAACTACAATCTGATTCGCGATACCAAAAGATGATGGGTAGTCAGGCTCAATATTAAGATTTCGGCCTAGGTTTCCGGAGGCACCGACAAAGAGTGCGCCTTTTTTTAGACAGTACTTAATCGCTGCTTTTGTTTCTGCATTGGGCGATGGTGTCCCATACGAGTTTGAGAGAATATTTGCACCATTGTCACAAGCATAGCGAATGGCCTCTGCTGTTGGAGTGGTAAAAATATCTCCACCAATATCCCACAGTTTAATCAGCATGATTTTTACCCCTTCAACTGCTCCAAATATACCTTTGTCATTATTGGAGATGGCCGAAATCAGCCCCGTTACATGGGTTCCATGTGCTTTGCTATCGGTAAAATTATTATTTTTCATCACAATATTATGGCCATGAATATCATCAATATAGCCATTATTGTCGTCATCTACTCCAGCTATTCCATTTTGCTCAAGTTCGTTGACCCAAAGGATCGAGGAATCGAAATCTTCGTGATTAAGGTCAAGGCCAGAGTCTATGACAGCAATAACTATCTCTTTTTTTGGCGAGTAAACTTCTAGCGCCCTGAGCATTGAAGTATCTGCACCCGCCACTCCAATAATATTGTCAGAACTAACTTGTCCACTATTATGGTGCCACCACTGCTTATTGAACTCCGGATCTAGTGGAATGCTGATATCTCTTGGAGTTTCTATTATCGATGGTAGTGCTGTGAGTTCTCTAAGAGATGTAATCTCAGAGTGAATCATCTCAGGCATTGCCATGACACCAGCTGATACTAGTAGAGATAGGAGCAGCGATACTTTCATGCTCGCTTCCTAATTAGAGTATTCTAATGTGTAGTATGTGCCTTCAGTTACAGTTACTTTGATATCCTTCATTTGTTGGATTGCATCAAAATCCCGGTAAAGCTCTTTGACTATGATCTTTTGAATTCCACACTGCCAAAGGAGACGCATGCACACACAGCAGGGACTAAGAGTACAGTAGACATCACAGTTATCCATTGAAATCCCATGACGGGCGCAGTGGGCCAGAAGATTTTGCTCTGCGTGAACCATATATGGGTACTTATCAGGACGAGTATTTGGAAGGTTGTGATCATCAGCACCTCTTACAAATCCATTAAACCCAGTGGCCAAAATGGCCTGTGTGTCACGGTGAACTAGTACTGCACCAACCTTTGTTTCAGCATCATGTGAACGGAGGGAAGCTTGTTCCGCGAATCCCATAAACCATTTTTCTTTTGCAATTCTTTCCATCGACAAATATCTCCCATATTTATTAGAAACTCATCTTATTATAGCTTTTAAACATCGTCTATTATGAGATGAAAAGTAGTTTTAGTCGTCAAACAAAAGTTTGCAAAAAGATCAAAAAAAACAGTATTTTAAGACTTGGAAAAAACAAATGAAAGGTCTAAAATAGATTCATAAGATTTTTAATATTAAGTCATTTTTTAAGGAGATTTAAGATGGCACACGTAATTAACGATGATTGTACTTCATGTGGAGCTTGTTCTGGAGAGTGTCCAGTAGATTGTATTTCAGCAGGTGAAGGGAAATACATTATTGACGCTGAAACATGTATTGACTGTGGAGCATGTGTAGACGTTTGTCCAATGGACGCGATTTCTAAAGCAGACTAATTTTTTTAGATATATGCTTATGAATAGGGCCTGGGAGTTAAATCCTAGGCCCTTTGTTTTTAAGCAACTATTTTACTCAGTTGTTAATTTTCAAATTTATCTTATCATTATCTATGTAACTACACTTAATTTGGACGTTTAATGATTTTCTTAAATGAGACACAGACCCTTGGTGATCTATGTGAGAAATATGGATCCCGCGTTTTCCTTCTAGCAAAGCTTGGGAGTAGCGGTGTCGCAGTTTTACCAAGTTTTGCCATTTCACTTAAGGACCGTTGGAGTGATAGTGAACTTATAGCTGCAGTAGATCGAATCGGTGGATTTCCTGTTTCAATTTCTTTGGGAGGAGCAGATTCTACTAGTTCTTTTGTAAATTTTCAAAGTGGCGAACGTGAGAAAGATGATGATGATATTAACTCCATTGAATCTCTAAAAAAATCAATTGAACTATATTCTAATTTTTATAATAAAGAGTCGACTTCAAATAGAAGTAATGGAATTAAAAATGTTAGTGTGATTATTCAGCAGGTGATCCGCGCAAAGTATCGTGGTAATGGCTATTCCATAGATCCATACTCTGCAAATGAGAATCTCTTTTTAGTCGAGTTAGGCCACACTCACTATCATGATAAGAGTAAAGGAGAGATCCTTTTACACTCTTACTCTGTAAATTATCACGACTGCTCTATTTCTCAGAGTGAAGTCGGAACAGGTTATGTGAACTTTACAAAAGAGATGTTGGAAATCTTTTCTAATATTCTTCTTGAAGTCCAAAATATTTTAAAGATACCTCAAAAGGTTAAGTTTTATATTGATGAGAATGACAAGATCTGGATCAGTAATTCAAAGACTGTTGTTCCTATCCTTTTTAACCGCGACTCTGGTCAATATTTTGGTCTAGATATACTTGATCCTAATGTTGGATTCGAAGTTTATTCACCAATGATGTTTTCTCTTATGAAGCAATCAGCTGACCTGACTATTCAAAAGGAGTTTCCTGACTTTAAACTTGATGGTGATTGTATCATTCAAAGGTTTGGAAGACCTTTCCTTCGGTTTGAATCAATTATAGGACTCTTGCATCGTCTTCCCTCGTCTAGCTTTTCGTTTCTTCATCAGGCCTTAGATATTCCTAAAAGAGTAATTCCAGAGGATGTAACCCGCGAGTGTCCTTTTCCTATTCTCTCTGCACTTAAGGCAAAGTTTAATTTGAATCGTCGCTTTAGAACTGTGCTGCGACAATTTGAAGATCTAGAAGGCCAATTTGAGGTAATTGATCTCAAGTACCGTGCCTACCGTCAAAATGTTGAGTCTCAGCCCCATCGAAAGCTCGAAGTAAGTTTTAATTACCTCCTTAAGGACTACTATTTTCCAGTCGCATCACTCTATTATTCTATGTGTATGATGGAAGTATGTGTCCGTGCTGAGTTAATGGAATGTCTAGATCAAATTGGAGTAACTCATCTCTTCGATAAGGATTTTCTTGGAGGAATAGGGGAGAGTCCCAATGTTGCATTACAAAATGACCTCGCTATTTTATTCGAAGCTTTCCGTGACCATCGTCCTAGTAGTGATATCTATCAAGATGAATTAAAGAGTTTCCTTAATCGTCACTATTATTACGGGGACGCTTCTCGTGATATTATGTTTGCCCGCTGGGGAGATGATACCGTGGGCCTAGAGGTATTCTTCGATGCACTCGTAAAAAATAATGGGATCATTCGAACTATCTCAGAAAATGGGGGAGATGAAGATAAGCACCTTCCTCTTGAACTTTTTGATATTTTTGAAGGTATAAAAAAACTTCCTTTTCACAAAAGATACTTGTATCGGGCACGATTAGAGAAAACAATTGCTACCTTCAGACAGGTATATCAGGCCAGACGTTCACTATATGACTATACTTTGAGATCTCTCTTCATTGCTCGATCATACCTTACTCAACTGGCCGATAATTTTACTGAGCTCGGAATTTTAAAGTCTCCAAAAGATATTTTCTTCCTTCATATCGATGAACTCAATCAAGTTATTGAGGATAAGGATAAATTTAAGAAGCTAGGACAATTCACCGAAATTCGTAAGAAGCAACACAATGGAATTTGCAACTTTGTTCCACCACGACAATATGGGGCAATGGTTACGCCTACTGATAACACAGATATTTTTGCTTCAGGAGTATTGAAAGGTTATGTGGGAAGTCCTGGAATTGCTGAGGGCGAAGTCGTTATCATCCGCACTCCCGCCGATTATATGAGAGTAACAAATGATTCAATTGTGATTGCTGGTGATATAGAAAGTGGCCCTGCGCTTATTGCTGGTGTCGCAAAAGCTCTTGTTTTTGAATATGGAAATACTATGACTCAGGTAGCAAGTCTTTGTCGTAAAAATAAGATCCCAATGCTCCTTCGGGTGAAAGAGATAACCAAACTGCTTAAAGATGGTGATCGTGTAATCGTTGACTGTGATAAGGGACAGGTTTCTCTTGTCTCTTAATCGAATTTAATTTTTTTGCAAAAAAGAGCATATTGACGCTCTTTTTTTGCAAACTTAATCATCATAGGGTTGAAGTCTGCTGTAATGGGAAGAAATATCTGATCGACCCCACACTTCTTGCAGTAATCTAAAAGACTTTTTAAAAGAGCAATCTCAGTTGCACATTGTTTTTCTCCCTCTTTCGAAGTGAGAAAGTATATAATAAGTGTTTTTGGAGTGAACTCATCTAGGTGAAATCTTTGTAAGGCATTTCCATTCATTTGAATTAAAGCAGGGCCTAGATCAAAATGTGTAAGGCAGATGCCACTGAGTTCATCATTATCCATTGCCACAAATTGCTTAGACTTATTGAGTTCAAAAGTTCGCTGATGTGATAATTGAAATTCATCAAAACTAATTTTTGAAAAGTAATTCGCCTTAACCCTCTTATTAAGCATAGTTTTGTAGATGTGATGAAGTTCATTTTTAAGCTCATCCATCAGTTCTGCCTT
>JAGLCH010000281.1 GCA_023146355.1 Bacteriovoracaceae bacterium
TTGCTTGAACTAACAAGTGGGATATCGGCGTTCCAGTTAAACCCGTGAGCGCCGTGGGGGAAAAGAGTTATGGTTCGAATAAAATCCTCAGTATCCTCAAGGGATAGAGATTTTAAAATTGGTGCTTCTAAAACGGTCAATGAAACTGAAAGATTTTTATCCTCGTCGGGTAAAATATCATTCATATCAAGAACAACCCCATCAGCAATACTCTTTAAGATATCAACTTTATCTTTACCAATATTGATTACTGCGTAGGCATCTCTTGGAATAATATTGTGAGCACGCCCTCCTGAAAACTCCACTAACCTGGCATCATGTTCCTGAAGCCTACCGAGAAGTGTTGAAACTAACTTTATGGCATTTCCTCTTCCCCAGATAATATCCATTCCTGAGTGGCCGCCTTTTAGTCCATCAAAATCAATTCGAACAGTGCAGTAGTCTCCCGATTGAGACTGAGATTTAAACTCTTTTCTCAGCTTGTAATCGATACCGCCAGCACACCCTACGTATACATCTCCCCAGTCTTCTGAATCAATATTAATAAGACGGCGACCAGAAAGCATATCTGGGTCAAAATTAAGAGCTCCGTGAAGACCCGTTTCTTCATCAACAGTAAAAAATAGCTCAAGGGGTGGGTGCTTAAGAGTTTTATCATCCATGGTGGCAAGCATAACTGCGCAGCCAAAACCATTATCTGCACCAAGTGTTGTACCGTTGGCACGAACCCAACCGTCTATAATAAGAACTTCTATAGGATCATTTTCAAAATCAAAAGTTTTCTCAGGAAGCTTATCGCAAACCATGTCCATATGAGACTGAAGGATGACTGTATCATTTTGTTCATACCCCACAGTACCGGGAACATAGATCACGACATTTCCAACTTCATCGGTACGATATTTAAGCTTTGCTTCTTTTGCTGCGTTAACGAGATAGGCACGAACCTTCTCTTCTTTTTTGGATGGGCGAGGAACTTGAGTCAGGTCATAAAAACGCTGCCACATTGCCTTTGGTTCTACCGGGTAATTCTCTGGGTACATATATTCTCCTAAGTAATTTTAATTTCTTAAATATTACTGTAGGAGAGATTTGGCCGCAAGTAGAAGTAGTATGAACCCCGCAAGATAGCAAGAATATCTGCCAAATGTAGCGCCGATACGTCCGCCAAAGACAGTTCCGATAATAGACATAATAAAGGTAATGACTCCGATAATAATAATCGACTGGAGAAGTGGGACTTTCTGAACAGAGAAGAGTAACCCGATAACAAAAGCATCAATACTGGTGGCCACAGCTAAATTTAATAGGCACCAGTTGTTTTTGCAGACACACTGGACACTGGCACCATTGTCCAGTGCCTTACTTTCTGAATATCCATCATAGATGGTTTTAAGCCCGAGTAAGAAAAAAACAATAAATGATAGATAGTGCGAATATGATTCAACATAATCACGGATTAAATCACCTAGCCACCATCCCAAAAGAGGCATCACTGCCTGAAAAATGGCGAAGTACAGAGCAATCTTTAAAACTTTTCGTCTTACAAAGCAACCTAGTTTTATTCCGCAGCTAATTGAAACTGCAAATGCGTCCAATGACAAAATAAAGGCAATAAGAATGACTGCACCAACGCCCACAACTATAGCTCCTTTTCGAGGCCTATGATAAAGGTCTTAATTTCATCACGAACTCTACGGTAAACAGGAAGGCGCTCTTCATCTGTCTCATAGTTTTCTGTTAACTTTGGAGGATCATCGAAACCAAAATGAATCACCTTTGTGTTTGCAGGAAATGTTGGGCAATGACTGTCAGCATGAGAGCAAACGGTAACAACATAGTCAAATTCACAGAGCGGAAGTTCATCTATGGTATTGGATTCGTTCTTTGAAATATCAATCCCAAGCTCTCCCATAACCCTCTGGGCGTAGGGGTTTATTCCATGTTTTACAATTCCTGCGGAGTAAACATCGAACTGATCCCCAAGGTATTTTTTGCACAGTCCATCGGCCATTTGGCTACGACAGGAGTTCCCTGTACACAAAAACATTATTGATTTTTTCACAATTATAAACTCCCTAGCATCTTAACAACTTCATCGACCTCAAACACTCGGCCACTGCCAAGAACTTTTCCATCAACTGCAATACCTGGAGTCATCAAAACTCCCATGGAAACTATTTCAGCTACATCTTCAACCTTTACAAGGTCTGCGTCGAGCTTAATTTTTTCTAAGGCGACGACAGTATTACTAAAGAGATCCTTACACTTTTTACAACCAGTTCCTAAAATTTGAATCTTCATATATCCTCCGTATTAATAAATAGCGTTAAAAATTAGGCCTACTCCTGTGAACATCACTAAAAGCATGGCAAAAAAGATAAGAAGGAGTCTCACCTTCATTACTTGCTTTAGCATCATAAACTCAGGGAAGCTTGCTGCAACGACACTCATCATAAATGCTAAAGTTGTACCAACAGGGAGTCCCTTTGAGAGAAGGCTTTCTGCCACAGGTATAATCCCACTGGCATTTGAATATAGGGGAATCCCAAGCAGCACTGCCACTGGAACAGTCCAAAAATGTCCTGTCCCCAAGTTATCTGTAATGAAGCTTTCAGGAACAAACCCATGAAGTGCAGCACCTAGCCCTACACCAATTAGTACCCACTTCCATACTCTAGAAAATATACTTTTAAGTTCACTTTTGGCAAAGAGATGACGCTCTCTCATGGTCAATTTTTCTAGCTGAAGCTCTCCAGAGTTATTACAATCGGTCTTTGGTATAGTCGCTGCTATGTCTGTAAGGTAGCGCTCTGCCTTTATAAAATCAAGAAAGGCGCCACCAATAACTCCAGCGCCAATTCCCACAGCAATATAGATAAACATAAACTTAATACCAAGAAGACTTCCAAGCAGCACAACTGCGACCTCATTAATAATGGGAGAAGTGATTAGAAATGCCATAGTTATTCCCACTGGAATTCTTGCCTGGGTAAAACCTAAAAAGAGGGGAATGCTCGAACAGGAACAAAAAGGAGTTACTGCCCCAAAGCTTGACCCTAATAGATATCCAAATATTCTTCTTTTTCCCGACAAGTAAACTCTGACTCGCTCTACATTAAGTGAAGCACGAAGTACGGCGATAGCATAGATCATTAGAATGAGTAAAAAGTAGATCTTAGTGACGTCTTCAATAAAAAAATGCACAGCAGGTCCAATTTTCGACTTGGGGTCGAGGCCAAGTCCACTGTATACAATAATATCTGCTAATTTTGTGAATAGTGAAAACATAGGAGACCTATAAAACCTTTAGAAGAGATAAAACTCTCTTATCTTTGAGGGAGTAAAACATAAAAGATCCACGCTTCTCAGAATTAATAATCCCCTCGCCTTTTAGCTGGGAGAGGTGCTTTGAAATAGTAGACTGATCTACATCAACAAGTTCGTTGATCTTGCAGACACACATTTCTTTTCTAGCAAGTTTTGAAACAATAAGTAAGCGGGTGGGATGGCCTAGGGCCTTTAAAAATTTAGCTGTTTGATCATAATCCATGAACACCTCACATGACTAAATAACCATATGGTCATATTGCCATATGGTCAAGAGCGAAGCATACTTTTAATTATAAGTACTTCTGTAAATCTTTTAACTTAGTGATCCGCAGAATATCTTCTCCCCGGCAGTCATCAATTGAGTTGCAGCGATTAAATTTAATACACTTTCTCTGTTCATCTCGAATGTAGTCTTGTTCACCGCGAATCAAAATACCTTCGACCAAACCAGTATCATAGTTAAAAACTGCAGAACCAGAGCTCCCCTGAAAGGAGTCAGTGTCGGCAACAAAGAATAGCTTGTCATGGATATTATAAACCATAGCATCCGTGGAAACCTTAGTAGGAATGCCAATAGGATTCCCAATTAAAACAAGAGGGGTTTTCTTCTTGATTGACCCACTCGTTCGAATTCTTAGCGGGAGGCGCTTAATTACTCTTTTTGATAGTCGAATGATGGCAAAGTCCATACCTGTCTGCCCATTGAGTTCTCGGTCTAAAACCTTTGAGCACCCATAGACATTTTCCTCAGGAATCATACTCAAATCTTCACCTGGAAACTTAATGGAAAAGTCAAAGACCCACTTGGCCTTCTTGCAATCATACTTATTTTTAATACAGTGACCGGCAGTAACTAATACATCTGGCGCCACAAGAAAACCGGAACACTCTCCTACTGAGATCTCTTTACCAAATGGTTCTTCAAAGCAAAGTGGAATGCGCTCATCAAGAGTTTTGTAATCTATAAGTTCAAAGTAATCACCCCTTTTTTTGAGTCCTTGGCCTAAAATCATTACTGCAGTTGAGGATGCGAACTCCACAAGGCGTGGGTCATTAATCTCAAAAACATTGAGACGATTATCCTCCCCATAGACTGCCTTATTCACGGCGGAAACTAGGTTGAGACTAGAGAAGAATAGGATGACTGAAAGAACAATTTTCACAATACCCCCATTGCTTGAGCCTCATTATTGAAAAAAGTCTACAAACTTACAACTCATTGGGATGGACCGTGTAAAAAAGGGAGACCGAAGCCTCCCTAATATTAAGCACTTAAATTTAAATTATTATATTGAGTGCAACTCGAGATCAGTGGCCTCATCTCGCTTTACAATATCCTCACTGGTGATCGCCACTAACGAGGCCTGCTGAGAAAGGTACTTCAAACCTGCCTCAATAACTTCTTCAAGCTTTGCAGAAAAGATACCATCTCTAAAGTATTGACGAATTTCTTCTGTCATTCCATTTCTCTTCTCACTGAACTCTCCAGCGCAGTTTGAATAAGGTCCAGATGGTGTATCAAGTCCACCAAAGATTGAAATGATGAACTCATCGACTTCTACTTGAGTAGTTTTTCCAGACTTCAAGTACTCAAGAATATCTTCATAAACTCCACGCGTTCTCTTTAGGTGTGGGTCACGATATGAAAGCAAATTAAAGGAACCACTCTTTCCGTTATACGATGACATTCCACCGTAAGCACCACCCTTCTCGCGAATTTCAGGATGAAGATGGCCAGCTCTTAAGACTTCGCTTAATACTCGAAGCTTAGCACCATCATCATCACACATATTTGGAACTTTAAACGCCTTCGCAACATAAGAAACAGGAGTAGTTGTAGTCCAGGCCTCTTTGTACATTTTTGATTCAAACTCTAGAGAGTCACTTCCTGCTTCACTTCCGAGAGGAAGAGAAGTAATCAGTCCTGCAACTTCACTTTTTATCATATCTAAAGCAGAAGACTGACCAACACTTAGAATCTGCAAGTTGCTTTTAGAGAAAAGCTTTTGACCAAGAGCTTTAAGCTTTGTGGTTAGCCCCTTGTAATCTCCAGCTTTCACAATATCTTTTAGAAGTGCTAAGTGTCCTATCCCAGACAAGAGCTCACTTCGATAAAGAGACTTGCTCATTCCGCGAAGAGCTAGGTTAATAGCGTATCCATGACCAGAACTTAAAACACCTGCCTCGATTGAAGAGAGTCGCTTTTGAATAACTGTCTCAACTCTCTCTAGGTCAGTAAGATTAAAATCAGCAATGGTACTCTGAAGTAGCTCAATCATTTTAGGAATATTGCGCTCAATTGCTTTAGACTTAAGAGAAAAAGTTTGTCCACAATAGTCTGCATTAGATACATCTGACTGAACCCCAACAGATGCCCACAAACCGCCAGTGTAGCGATTCATCTCTTCACTGGACTCAACATAGTTTTTCTCCCCAACTCCACATTGAGTCATTAGACTCGCGAGTAACGGAGTATAAAGAAGTTCGTCTTCGGAAAGACCCGTTATATCAAAATAAAGATCGAGGTAGCCAATTCCATTGGTCTCTTGAACATAGGAGGTAAAGTCAACAGTTTCAACTTTTTCAGAAGTTGGTGCAGGAGCAACTCTTGGAGTCTTTCGATCAAGATCATCTTTAGATAGAGAGGGAAGACACCCAAAGTCTTCTTCCTTTTCCTGGTGTGCTTTAAGCGCAAGAGAGCCATCAACAATGCTCTTTATTTCTGCTGGGGTCATTTTTGATCGAAGAGAATCAAGCTCTACCTGAAGCTTATCTGCTTCTCTATTCTCCATTTCATGATCAGGAGAGAGAACAACTGATATCCTATGTTTATTATTTAAAAGCTGATCTTCAATTAGACCCTCAAGGTAGCGTCCTTCGGAAATCTTAGCGCGAACAGCATCCATATTCTGGTCAAAATCAAGTGCCTTGATTGGGTCTCCACCATGAAACCAACTGCCACAGAAACGGAAAAAGAGGTTAAGTCCGTATGGGTAACCTGCTCCAGTAATCTCACGAGTATGAAACTCTAGCTGGTGAATAGCTGCATCAATTTCATCTTGAGAAATGCCTTTAGAGGCAACTTCTTTAAGAGTATCTAAAATAAGTGCTTCTACTTTTTTCGTATCTTCACGCTTAACACCATCAAGCCCAGCTCCAAAAGTAGCTTCACGAGTCTCATCACCGTAACCAGTACCTGGGCAGAGTTTTTTCCCAAGCCCTGATTCCATTAGTGCTTTATTCAGTGGTGCACCAGCATGTCCAAGAAGTACTTCTTCTAGAATTTGCATAGAGAGTGTTTCAACCATGTCAAAACAGCGATTAGTTAACCAACCTGTATAGGCCATGTTCTTTTCACCGTTATCATCATCTTTGTTCAGAGGATAAAAGAATTCAAAGTCTTTTGGCTCAGAATATCTTTTTTCATCTGGGACATCAGTGTGAGCATCAAGGGACTCAAACTTAGAAAGAGCTTCTCTCTCAATAACGTCTAGGTGCTTCTCCAGAGGAAGGTTTCCGTATGTGTAGAAGTAAGCGTTACTTGGATGGTAATGATTATTGTGAAAGTCAACAAACTGCCCATAAGTAAGGTCTGGGATATTTGCAGGCTCTCCTCCAGAGTTATTACCATAAGTAATTGTAGGAAACATTGCCTGCCCAAGTCTTCGATGCATAACAGAAGCGGGCTGACTCATAGCTCCTTTCATCTCGTTATAAACAACACCTGTTATCTTAAGTTTAGAGTCAGCATCGTCCATTTTTTCAAACTCAAAGCGATGTCCTTCTTGCTTAAAATCGATTTCACTTAGGTTCGGAAAAAATGAAGCATCCAAGTAAACTTCCATTAAGTTATAGAAGTCTTTTTCATTTTGACTAGCATATGGGTACATGGTCCAGTCACTAGAAGTGAAGGCATTCATAAAAGTATTTAAACTTCTTCTGATCATGGTGAAGAAAGGATCGCGAATGGGGTATTTTTTAGATCCGCAAAGTGCTGTGTGCTCCAAGATATGTGCAACACCTGTCGAGTCGGAAGGTGTTGTTTTAAATGCAACACCAAAAACATTATTCTTGTCACTATTGGCGAGGTGAATATGCTTTGACTTGGTTTTGAGGTGAGTCAATTCGATATAGGTTTGGCCAAGGCTTGCAAGCTCAGTAACACGTTCAATCTGATGGCCACCAATTTTCTGGCCGACAGTGTAAGTTGTCATAACATTCTCCTTATTATTTTTTTATTTCAAGATTAAAATTTTCGTTACAGTAAAGTAGGACATCAGCAGATTTTTTTCCCTCAAGACAATATTTTGGATGGTCCTCTAAGTTGCTTCTCATAAAGATGGATAACACTTTTTTAAGATCCATCCCCCTCTCCTCAATATCCCGACTGAGACGAGTATTAAGTTGGGTCCGCCAGTCCGATTCGATATAAATATGAAAATCAAATAGATCGACACACTCTTTAAAAGCTGCCATTTCACCGTCAAAGATACAGATTGAAGACGTAGAAATTGTCTTCCCATCGATAACCTCACCACTTTCTCTTACAAAAAATGGGGGGATAATCTCTTTTTTTAACCGAAGTTTTTCAATGTCCCCCTTAAGGCGAATAAGGTCATTTCCTTTTGGATGTGATCCATAAATACCTGGAGCTCTCTGTGATCGCGGTAGTCGGTAGTGGTCGAGTGTAATAATGGGGGCAAGAAGTTTTTTTGCCAGAGCATTTCCAAGAGTACTTTTTCCAACACCCCCTTGTCCAGAGATGGCGATAAACTTGAGTTCAGAGTTACTCTCAGTCCTGACACGATCAACAATATGATCTATAATTTCTCTATTATTAATCATCGCATAAGTATAGCAGAAAGAAGTTGAATAGAAAGTACTATCATAATTATGAAAGCTCACATTTCCATGGAGAGAATGAGGAAGTTTCCACGTCTCTTCTCAAGCTATGTGAACTTTCTGAAAAGTTCTGGAATAAGAATTCCCCTAATTTATTAGAGGCCGGTTGCGGCACAGCAAAACTCGCACATACTCTTAAAATGAAATGTAACTCTGTAACTGGGGGTGATATATCCTATTCTGCTATTGAAAAAGGAAGCAAGCTACACCCAGAAGTTGCGTTTAACCAAATCGATTTTTGTCAAAGCCCCATGCCTCAAGAGTTTGACATTATCGTTGATGGACACCTTCTACACTGCCTCATTTGCCCTGACGATAGGAAGAATTACTTGTCGCATATCAGTGCGATGCTTACCCCAGGAGGGACTTTTGTTGTTGAATCACTCGTCGCATCAAAAGCGATGAAGTTCTCCTCTTCCTATAAGTATTTACCACCACTGCTCTATAAACGAGCTTCAGCACACCAAGTAGGCACAGAAATGATTGGAGGTGAAGAGATGCTTCCCATTAGATATATTCCAACATTTTTAGATATTGAATCAGAAATATTATCTGCAGGCCTCAAAATTGAATACCTTTCCCTCCCATTTGGCCTCAAGGGAATAGTTGATCAAGACGCTCTAGAAAAAAATGCACCAGATATCATTCAAATTATTGCGAGAATGCCTTAAATTGACTTCCAACTGTTTCCTGTTTTAGTTATAATCCTTGTACGGGAGTTAATTAAGATGGCCAAAATTTCAGAACTGAATAACAAACAACTATTGATGAATATCCAAAAATACCAAAAAATCATCGATCAATTGCTTTCTGAGCGATCTAAGCGGCTAAATGCAGGGGGACCTGAAAATGAATTACTTACCCCTAATGAATTGAAAGAAAAACAAGCAGAGCTCACTAAAGAAATGTCGATGGAGCAGTTTTCGCTCAACCTTGCTGATGATGACATTGAGGCAATTGAAAATGTTAAAGAGGTCGAGTCAGCAAAAGATCAGGAAGAAGATGATCTTGTCCGCGTGACAACCCTTCTCAGACTTTCACAGGACCAATTGGCAGAACTGAAGCAGGCAAAAGAAGAACAAAAAGATGAGAATAAAGTTGTAAAGAGGCCAACGCCAAAAAAAGCTAGCTGTTCAACTTTCTCAAAGAAAAAACTTAAAATCACTAAATAATTTGCAGGAGAATATCTAATGGCATCGTCACTAAAAGACGCACTACTTAAAGTTGGATTTAGCGAACCAAACCAAGAAAATAAACGCCCAATTAAAAAGAAAAAGAAAATGACTAACACTGAGGCCCACCAAGAAGAACGTGATTTCTGTGAGGTTTGTAAGTCGGTACAGCCTGATGTTGAAAGATACAAGCACAGAAACCCACTACTTGATGGTGAATGGGTATGTTGTAATTGCGCTGATGAACATATGCTTCATGATAAATTTAGAGTTTCCACGCAAAGCAACTACTCTAGAAAAAATATTTTCATGAGAAGATATGGACCGACCCTCGATCCTAAAGCTAATAAATAATCACATCCAATATGGAAGATAATAGTGATCTTTTCGCGAATCCTCAGGGTTCGCGAGCTTTATTTTTCCCACAGATATAGAATCGTCAATTAATCGATAAACTTTGGTACTCTCATTTCTAGTCATTCTAAATCGTTCACGAATGGAGCGTCCTGTTGTGTTTCTTTGAATCACACTATTTAGGCAAGCATGCTGATAAATAGTATCAATCTTCTCTGATTTGCTCATTGATTGAAAGGACCTAGCACTGAATAATGTTACTCTAAAGTAATCGGCCTCATTCCTAAAATCAATTGGCGGCAGTCCCATTTTCTCACTGGCAATAACGGCCTTATCAATTCCACTTCCCCGCTCTTCTGCAAATCCGAGTTTTCTCATAAGATCTGATAGAACTTCATTACGAGTACGTGATGGATGGTCAATAAGCCGATCTACTGATATCTCCGGTAAGAGACTTCCTGGGTTTGTAATCTCAATTCTATCATCGTACAACTCAACAGTGATGCAACTATTAGATATAGTAAAATCTCGGTGAATAATGGCATTTACAATAATTTCACGAAGTGCAACTTCAGGAATTGTTGATCGAGTGACAAGGGACGCACCAATAATTTCTTCGCTATGGGGAAGCCAGTTAGTTACAGTATTAATAATACGATCAAGACCTAAACTATACCCGACACTCACAGTTTCATCCCGAGTGGCAGTAAGTTTAGTATTTCCCTTATATTGAATCAAACGAATAGAGAAGCGCTCGTAGGAGTGAAGCTTAGTAAAATCTTTGGCGCAACAAATGACAGCAAGATTTGTAGGAACATAAATATTATTAACTTTTGTGAGCAGTCGAAGAGATAAGAGGTACTCATAGAAGGCACTTTTGCCAGTAAATCCAGATGGCCTAGTTCTCTTCATCACTTCAGTAAAATCAAAATAATCTTCCCATGAGTCAAGAACATCATGTGAGAATGCTGCTGTAATTTCTCCAAAGCGCAAGCTTCTAGAGCTAACAACTGCACGGCGAACCTCATCCATACTCATAATTCGAGACTGACCACCTGCTCTAATATAAGCGCGCTCTATGCTTTTGTTTTTTATATGAACTGGCTTTTCAAAACTCTCTTCAATATATATTCCAAGTAGTGGGAAACCATCAAAGTTAAAAGTGATATATTTTATATTTACTTGGGGCTCAAGTCCTGTCCTTGCCATGTTTGCAAGAGCATCGGCGATCAGTCTACTCTCTTCATCTGAAATACCTACAACTTTTCCGTCATCATTGACTCCAAAAATAAGAAATCCCCCACCAGAGAGATTAGAAAATGCCGAGAGATGCTTCTTTAAACGATCCTTTTTGTGGGAAAGTGCAACCTTCCAGTCGACTTCATTTAACTCTTGTGGCAATGGCCGTAGGCTTTTAACAAGAAGGTCTCTACATTTTTTTTCGATATCCATAAGATTGCCTAGGGAGTGCTGGGATAAAAAGATTGTGGCGAGAAAAAGTGAGTCCTAGCTCCTCCAACCCAGTAAGTATCGTGAGTTCCAGTATAATCACTATCCCCTCTTTTGATTACGCCACCATGACGATAGGTAAACTCTGCATATTCTCTCAGCTTCTTAAATACAGGTGAGTCTTCACCAAGAAGGTTTTTAAATCCGAGCCCATTATATACCCCCATTGAAAGGGTAAAAATAACGAGTAACAAGAGAATATATTCAACAGTGGACTGACCACTTTCATGACGTTTCATACTTCTATTATCTTATGAATGGGCGAGTGGAACAATGGCGAAAAAAAGGCCCCATAAATCTGATATCTATGGGGCATATAAAACATATTAAGAAATTTTTAGACTGCTGGAGCTGGGGTAAGTACTCTTTGCCCGAGTTCCTTGTCTAGCATAAACATACCGTAGCCATTACCATCAATCATCTTAAGCTGGCCGATGATAGCAGAAGCATTAGATTCTTCTTCTACCTGCTCTGCAACATACCACTGAAGGAAATTATTTGTGGCGTGATCCTTTTCTTTTATTGAGATGTCTACGAGTTCATTGATCCAAGCTGATACTTGCTTCTCATGAGCAAGAGCATCTTCAAATATATCTAAAACACTTTCCCATTCACCCTTTGGTCTATCAATCGCTTCGAACTCAACTGAGTAGCTACGCTCCGTCATATAGTTAAAGAAGCGCTCCACATGTTGAATTTCCTCAGCATATTGAAGCTTCATCCAGTGAGCTGCTCCTGGGCGCTCGTTACGATCAAGCCAAGCGCTCATTGCAAGGTAGAGGTAAGCAGATGCGAATTCACGATTAATCTGGAGGTTTAGTGCTTCTCTTACGGTATTACTCATTATTTTCTCCTTAAATAAATATATTAATTCATGGATATACTAATGGCCGAACCCCACTTTGACCAGTAGTAGATTGAAGAGTGCCCCCTCCAACCCACTGTAATAAGGTCAAATCAGCTCATTCTATGGAGAGATTGAGAAATATTATGAATATGACCACGTGCCTTACGAAGGCTTTCGACCATATCAGTAAAAGTAAGTGCCGACAGCGGTGTAATCTCCCCATTTGTTATCCCCACAATCTGTTTCTCACGCAATTCCTCCGCCATCATTCGAAGGGTTTCTGATTTGCGGTCAAAGACAGAGTGATCATGATTACCAGAAGTAATTGCCTCAGAGATATCATTGAAATAACAACTCACTTCCTTGTAGAAAGAAACTAGACCTTCACGTGACTGACCTTTAAGCTTACCGTCTCTAATAAAACGTGCCTTAAAGAAAGTAAGCTTTTCAAGATAATCGCCAATACTCTCAAGTTCACTTGCAATACGAACTAGACCTTGGGATTTTTTTGACTCATCAGCAGAGAGAGGCCTCTCTAAAAGTTTACAGATAAAAACGCTTACTTCTTTTTGAATATTATCCGTGATTTGCTCATAGTCTTTGATTTTTGCCTGAAGGCTTGGCACAATTTTTTCTGCAAGCATAAACTCTTCAGTTACCCTAAACATTCTTCCCACGATATCTGTCAATTTCTCCATCTCTTTGGATGCTTGCGCAATCGCCATAGCTGGGAGCATATCACTAGGGTTACCAAGAACAACTAAGTGATGCTGTTCTTTTAATGCTTTGTCTGGTGTAATCCTTGTTACTATTTTCGCCAATACGGGTAAGAATGGGATAAAGAGAAGCGTCGCAGTGACATTAAAAATCGTATGTCCTGTAGCAATATGAACCGCAATATTTGGCCTATCTCCTGCTGCATTTATAAAATTGGCATCACCAGGAATAAGCCATTCAATAAATTCTAAAAAGACGGGAAAGATGGCAAGCATAACCATTACGCCAAAAACATTGAAGATTGCGTGAGCACGGGCAGCGCGTTTAGCATTTACATTTCCGCCAACAGATGCCAGTAGAGCAGTAATTGTAGTTCCAATATTTTCACCAAGAACTAGTGCTGCTGCTGTCTGGAAGGGAATAACTCCCGATGCTGCCATCGCAATTGTAATTCCCAGCATTGCAGATGAGGACTGAATAATCATAGTTAAAATACAACCTACAACTATACAAGCAAAGTAAGAGAGATAAGTTGGCTCAGAAAAGTATGTCAAGAAACTTAAAAATTCTTCATTACTTCTGAGTGGCTTAAAAGCTCCACTCATAATCTGAAGGCCGAAAAAGATCATACCAATACTGAACATGATCTTTCCAATCTGTTTCCAACGATTAGACTTTGCAAAGAGAGTAGGAAAGATTCCAAGACCAATGAGCAACAACCCATACTTTCCAATTTTAATAGAGATAATCCAACCAGTGATAGTGGTACCGATATTAGCACCAAAGATAACACCGATTGCTTGGACCAAACTCATCAGTCCGGCATTTACAAACCCGACGACCATAACTGTGGTGACAGAAGAGCTCTGAACCAGCATCGTAACAACGATACCAACCAGAACCGCGAGAATCCTATTTTTAGTAATGGTATTAATAATATTTTTGATCATGTGACCAGCGATAGACTGAAGGCCGTCACTCATTCCTTTCATTCCGTAGAAGAAGACTCCAAGTCCACCCAATACTGTATATACTATTTTAAAGATATCTATTTCCATTTGTGCATACTCCTTTAAAAGGCACATTTAATACTGCCTTAAAGTAGCAAAAAAATTGCGCTATGTTTGTCAGGATAGTGTTAAGAAGGCTGCTTGGCCGGAAGCTCGACAAAAAAGGAAGTCCCGTGATTCTCGAGACTTACAACCCATGTTCTTCCATTGAGCCTGTTAGCAGCATGCTTACAGATAGAGAGCCCAAGTCCAGTTCCCTTAATTTTTGAATTGCGTACGAGGTTACCGCGATAAAAACGCTCAAAAACTCGCCCCTGCTCTTCTTTAGGAATTCCATTTCCAGAGTCACGAACGACAAACTTAATATAGTCTCCATTACTCTTAAAAGAGATGAAGATATCTCCCCCTTCTGGGGTATATTTGAAGGAATTTTCAATAATATTTTTAAAAGTCATTTCGAGAAGCTTAGCATCACCCTCAAATTCAAAATCGGCCAAATCAAGAGTGAGCTCATGATTAGCATCTGGGTAAAGAGTACATACCTGATCAACAATACTTTCCACAATGTCCCTTGAGTTAATCTCTTCAATAAATAGTGGAGATTCATTTTCAAGAATTGAAAGCTCTAAAATATCGTTGAACAGTTGATTTATCTGCCTTGCACCTTTCCCAATACGAGTAAGGCAACTTTTTTGAGTCTCGTTTAAATTATCTGAAATCTCCTCTAGAACCTGAACATGCCCACTAATAGAAGTTAGCGGAGTACGCACCTCGTGTGAAATATTCTGGACGAGATCCCCCTTAAACTTATTGTGATCAACACGTCGTTTTGTATCTCGAGCATATAGCCATTTAAAAAGGATGGCAGAAAAGAGAAAAAGAACCGGCACCATAATGAGAAAAATCGCAAGAAAGATTTTAACCATTGAGAAGGTTGTGGTCTGAGAAAATAGTTCCCGGTAAAAAAGATGAGTTGTGCCATAGGTGATAAATGCAGTTATAGAAACAACTAATAGTTGAGCAAGTGCCAATTTTTTAAAAAAAGATTTATCAGAACTAAACATCGATTCTGTACCCTACGCCCCTAATCGTTTCAATTACTGAAGAAGCTCCTTTAAGTTTTTTTCTTATTGCTGCAACATGAGTATCAATGGTGCGCTCTGTAACATGGACTTTCTCTCCTTGCACGTAGTCAACTAGCTCTCGTCGACTAAGAACCTTTCGGAGATTTTTGAAAAGAAGTGATAAGATTTTATACTCAGAATTTGTAAGAGATAGTTCTTCGTCTTCAAGCCATACCTTGTGCTGGTCGAAATCTAATTTAATACTATTCACCTCAACTGCGGATGAACTCTTAGCGTAAATACTATAGCGCCTTAAAACCGAATGGACTCGGGCAATAAGCACGTTTGTATCAAATGGTTTAGTTACGTAGTCATCTGCACCGGAATCCAGCCCCTCAATTACCTCTTCAGGCCTAGAAAGTGCTGTTACAAATATAATAGGTGATTTTCCGTGCCGAGAATCTTGCCTCAGTTTCTTACAAAGTTCGCTACCGGACAATCCAGGAAGCATTCTATCAATAATAAAGAGTTGATAGTCAGTTACACCGGCCATTTCGAGAGCAGTGTCACCATTTTCAGTCAAATCAACATCAAACTTCTTTAGTTCTAGCTGGAGTTTTATAAGATGCCCGATATCGGAGTCATCCTCTACTAATAAGACTTTTATGGACACGATTCACTCCTTTTTAATTGAAAGGGGGGCTGCTTTAGTTGTATCTTGGGAAGAAAATAACTCAAAAGAGATCACAATGAAAATAAAACCTTTAGAAGAGTGGAATAGTACCGGAAAACCATTAGTTATAGCCGGACCATGCGCTGCCGAAAGCAAAGAACAACTAATAGCAACAGCGAAGGAAATTGCTGCGATTGATCCTAATATCATCTTCCGTGCAGGAATCTGGAAGCCCAGAACCCGGCCTGGAAGCTTCCAGGGTGTGGGAGAACAGGGAATTGAGTGGCTAATGGATGTTAAGCGTCTTACTGGGCTTGAAGTGGCGACTGAAGTGGCGACCCCCGAGCAAGCACGTAAATGTATTGAAGCAGGAATTACTCACTTATGGATTGGTGCGCGAACTACTGTAAATCCATTCTATGTCGAGGAAATAGCGAAAGCGATGCGCGGCCATGATGTCTCAGTTATGGTCAAAAATCCTGTCCACCCAGATATCAATGCTTGGATTGGGAGCATTGAGCGATTTGCAGATGCAGGCATTGAAAAGCTCATTGCAATTCACCGAGGCTTTCACCCCCTACCAGAGTCCAAATACCGAAATTACCCAAATTGGAGCATCCCTTTGGAGCTAAAACAGCGCTATCCAGGACTTCCAATAATCTCTGATCCAAGCCATATGGCCGGAAAGAGAGCTCTTGTGGAACAAATATCACAAGATGCTATGGATATAAATATGGATGGTCTCATGATCGAGACTCACATCAATCCAGATAATGCCCTCAGTGATAAGCTTCAACAACTTACACCCCCTGAACTCAAAGCACTTCTAGGGAGACTTGTAGTACATAATGATATTTTGCAATCGCCGAATGCCCTTGAGAACTTTCGCGGCAGAATCGATAAAATTGACCATGATATAATCGACCT
>JAGLCH010000282.1 GCA_023146355.1 Bacteriovoracaceae bacterium
TTTATAGGTGACTTTGTTGGAAATATCGACTTTACCGATAATTCTATTTCCTCTGGTGATTTCAATATTAGCTTTTCCTCTGATTATGACGGAGGATATTCTCTTAAGGGTCTAGGGCTAGAGCAAGAGGGAACTGTAGATAAGAAGGAATTTAGTTCTATTGTCATGATGGCCAGTAAGTCGGTTCTCAATGTCGAATCCACAGGATCTGACTTCAGTTTTATTTGCAATACTGATGATGCCAGTTATTCGCCAATTAAATTGGTGGAAAATAAGCTTCACTTTGAACTCAAAGGGCAGAATAAATGTAAAATTAATATTCCAGAGGGAGTTAGCTTTTATTCGAATATCAATCAAGGTGTGATTTCTCTTAAAAATATGGCGCAAAGTTTCTCAATTACGGGGGATGAGGCGACAGTTTTCTGGTCAGAGTCTAGACCAGAGCAATTCTCACTCACAAAAAAGGTGAGTGGCGTTAGTATCGTCAATGCTGTTTTTCCTAAAAGTGCCCCTTATAAAGTTAATATTCAGATTAATAAGGGGATTCTCAAGATCAAAAAGTTTCAGATCCGGTAGACCACGTTCCAAATCGGAAACACCCAGTTCGACATATCAATAACTTACTCCATTAATACATGGCACCTTACTTGCTTATTCAAAAGAACGAGGAGGAACTATGAATTTACAAAAAGAAACTATTAATCATTTCATGAGACATTTTAACTTTCCAACACTGAGGGAGGTTACAAAAATTACAGGGATCAATACATCAAGGGTCTATCGAATACTTAAAGGGGGGGAGATGAAGCTAACTGAATTTCAAACCTTTTGTAACAAGGCCAATAGGCCATTTTTTCCAAAAGCTCACTCTAAAGAGCTTTCTCTAAGCTCAGTATTAAGTACAAGCGCGCTTGCAGATATTGAAGCATTGATTGAGGAGAAGCTTAAGTGCCATCGGTTTTTAGTCGCAGGAGTGATGTCATGAAAAATTTATTAACTGCAGAACGGGCGATTCTAGAGTCGCTTTCTAGAAGTTCAAAGACGATGGGTGAAATCGAGTGTGATACTGGTATTATGCACGCTACTCTAATGAAAATAATTGACGAATTAATTGCCACAAACCTAATAAAAAAAAATGCTGAGCACTACATTCTTTTGTGTCATAAAATAGAAGAGCAGAGTGAAGTGGAGCTTACGCGCGAGAAAAAAAGGCTGGTAGCAGATTTTATTGATTCAACTCCTAATGTGCACATTCAAAAGGTTTGGCTTACACCATATGAAAGGATTATTTTCGATCAGCTAATGGATAAATTAGATCATTTTATGAAGCATGTTAAGGGGAAGCGTGAAAATGATCTTCGCACAGAGTTTCAAGAAGTCGTTCTTTGGGGGCATTCTCCATATCAAGAATTAATTCGTAACTCTCTTAATCTAGGGTAAGTTTTTTCCTGAGTCGGTGTTGCACATCTTTCAGGGCAGCAATAGTTTGGAGAGTCTCTTTTTCTGGGCGATAGGCATGCCCGCATGAGGCAGTGATAACAATATTGGGAGCGTACTGTTGTAGCTGCTGCGGCGTCAAAGTCGCAGACAGCTTTTCCCATAGGTCATTAACGCTAATATCAGGATCAAATTTATCAAAGTGAAGAGTTGGGACAATTCCTGGCGCCAGAA
>JAGLCH010000283.1 GCA_023146355.1 Bacteriovoracaceae bacterium
TCTCTTTTTGAATTCTTTCAATGGTTTCTTTAACGTTCACATGTACAACAGTCATGTCAAGAATAATGTCCTAAAAGAGACGAAAGGCCCACAAAAAAATCTAAAAAAAAGATTTTTTTTTAGATTAGTAAACAATTACGCTGAATAGTTACAGATTATCTAAAACAAATTCCTGCTAACGAAATACATCAAAACGCTCTCGTATTATCGAGAAAACAGCGAACTATTAGGGGGATTCGTAAAAAGAGCATGATGACAAGTCTCTGAAACTTGGACTAAAGAAGAAAAATATCAGTTGAAGAAATAGAGGGGATTTTCCGTAAGAAAACATCCCAGGCTAAATATCTAGGCAGTTCATGAAGAATATTTTTTAAAAAAAACTAAGTGTCTGAAATCAGATCAGAAGCCCCGTAAAGTTTTACCACAATATTGACGATATGTGGTATACTGCTACATATGGTAGCAATGGAGGAACTTATGAGCACAAAATCCGTAAGATTAAATGAATCCTTAGTTGAGTCAGCCGAAAGGTCTTCAGCTATTCTATTTAGAACAGCTCCTAAGCAAATTGAGTATTGGGCATCAATTGGTCGTAAAATAGAGTCAACTCTTAGGCCAAGTGAGATAGCGAAAATTATTGATGGCTCTGCATCTGTTACGACAGTAGAGGAGACTTCAATGGAAGACTTCAGTCTTGATGCGGTAAATGAAGACATTGAATTTAAGCGTTCAGCGGGAACACTCAAGAAGGCTTTAGTAGGCTCTGATTTTTGGTATGATATTTCAAAAGAGCATGAGGGCTATTTAGAGCGAATTAATTCTGACGGAGAAGTAACCGTAGGGAAATTCTCAGAAGGTAAATTCGTAACAAAAGTAGAGGAATAATCATAGTATGAAAAAACCTGCCATGATTGTTATTGCTGGTGGTAACGGAGCCGGAAAATCTACTCTCTATCATGAGATCTTAGCAAAGTATCACATTCCTTTTTTGAATGCTGATGAATATCTTAAATCAAATGGGCTAGATCAAAATTCTAAAAATACGCTTAAGGCTCAAGAAGAAATAAGAAAGCAATGTGCTGAGAAAATACAAGGTAAAAGCTCCTTCTGCTTTGAAACGGTATTTTCTCATGAGTCCAAGATCGAGCTAATTAAAAAAGCTAAAGAAAACGACTTCACAGTATATTTATTTTACATACACCTCTCCAATCATGACTTAAATGTTGCGAGAGTTTGGCATCGGGTTGAGAATGGAGGTCATGATGTTCCAGAAGAAAAAATTAGATCTCGAATCCCAAAGACAATTAAACTAATTAAACAGGCTAAAAATCTTGTTGATGAGATGGCAATATATGATAACTCTACGGCCCTAGAGAGAGTTTATACGTTGAAAAATGGTACTGAGTCTTACGATATTTCGACTGTTCCTGAATGGCTAAAAGAAATTGTTGAAGATTAATTACCTAGCATATTTCTATATCGTTTTTTTAAATAATTTAACTACTATTCGTCCACCAAAGCAATTTACTCCTTTCCTATAGTTACACACAGATTACACCAGTAACCAGTTTCAATTAAACACAGATGCATTACAATTCCCTTCAAACTTGCGGTGACGGGACCTCACTTTATTCTTCCTACTGTCGTAATGCGCTAGATTCCACTCGAAGCTTCCTCTACCTGATACAAACAATCTATGTTCCGTTTTGTTCCGGCCGACGCATGAAACAACATGAAAAATGATGAGAAGAGATGAAAGTAAAAATCGGCAAGTGTTTATTATCACTCACAACTTATTGTTATTGCACACCTAAAAAAGGCACTCTCAGTGCCCACTCGGGAGTGCCATTTTGTTAAAAAACTTCGATTATATCGAGGTTTTTTTGTGCCTAAAATTCAAATTTATCGTAGGTCGTTTCGTAGCTTGGGATGATTGAAGTGAAGTCTATGATCGCACCCTTCACTGGCAATAGCTTGAGTGTAGCGGATGGTACCAATTTGCTTAAAGCTTTTTCTTTGGTCTGGGCCCTTGCTCATCTCTCCTGCCACTTCGATAGAGTAGACCGCTTCACCATTTTTTTGAATAGTTTGAGCTATCTCAGATCTAAAGTCTTTTTCATTACTGATATACTTTTGATGTACTGACTTTAGGCGCATCCACATGGGAGTTAGGACCTTTGAATTGTCACGCTCTCCAAGGCTTGAGATTTGCCATAGCTGCCGGAGCCCTGGCCTGGAGTCCGCTTTAGTGAAGACCTTTGAAACAAAAGATGCCATTCTTGCCAAGAAGATTACGCTCAGGCTCAGTGATAGATCGGGTTCATTTGTAAGGATGGTATCTGAGAAGCGTTCAACTTTTGTTCCACCTAGATCATCCAAGGTGAAGAAGTTTGCTGTCACTAGTTTTTGCTCGTGATTGTAGTCTACTGTGGGATAGATCTTTCCCGCCAGACCAAAGCTTCTTCTATCGCCTCTTTCTGTATCTGAAAGTGCAACTGACGCCCTTGAGATGATGAGGCCTTTGCTCCCATTTTTAAAGTATCCGCTGTACTTGCTATCGTGATCAACCTTCCACTCCCCAATTAGGCATACCCCGTTTGGGTGAACCAGCTTTTCAAATTGGGGCAAAATATCATTTTTATCACTTAGGGTTCTGTTGGCAGATTGCTCAAGTTTATTGCGCCCCCATTTCTTTAGGCGCTTCATATTCACTTTAGTATGTGGCAGTTCGCGGTACACATTCTCAAGTATTGTTGACCATGTTTCAGAGATTTGACTCCCCTCATAGGCAAATGCAGAGAGTTGAGTGAGGGACAGTAGTGCTAATATTACCGTTTTCATTTTTGATCCTTTCTTTTATTATTTATATCTTGTAACTGCGATCGAGTAAAATAGAATTGTCCTATGACTGGATAGGCCCCCTGGGGTGCCAAGTGATATATTTCGGAGCAAAAACAATAAAGTAAATTCAGCCGATCAAGCTGCTTTTCTGCATTTTTCGATAT
>JAGLCH010000284.1 GCA_023146355.1 Bacteriovoracaceae bacterium
ACCCGTCGTGAATTTTTTAGAAGTGGTTTTAAAAAATACAGACTGCCTTGTTGCCGAGGTTAATGTTCCAACTAATACAGCATCGGCCTTTCTATTTTCTCCAGCATAAACTTTTATCCCAGGGTACTGAGAAAGCATTCTAATAACTTCTCGAGTCATAGGCCCTGAAGCGCCAGGCAGTATTGTTTGATTGACAAACATGGGGATACTTAATGTTTTGATTCCGTATTGAGCAAGGGGATTATCACTCTCAACAAGATGATACCCTGCACAAGAAGATAGTAATGTTAGCAACAATAGTAGTATAAATCGCATAAAAAAACCATAGCAACGAATTCTTATAATGTCTTTGAAATAAGCTTAAAATCCATTATGATGCCGATATGTTCAAGTCTATCGGTGACATTTTTAAGCAAAATAACGACAAGCGAAGCTACAATGGTGCTAAGCGAGTATATCAGGAAGCTTTTGACTTTCTTGCTCTTGTTGACCAATGGGAAGACATTGCTGGTAAGACTCTTGGTAAACACACTGCCCCAGTAAAACTGAAAAAAGGGACACTGTATCTAGTTTCAAAGCACCCTGCATTTTCAGAGCAAGTCAGCTTTATGGAGCAAATGATCAAGCAGTCTATCTTTAAGAAGTTCCCTATGCTTAAAGATAAGATCAGGAGTCTCTACTACGTCGTTAATAGTGCGCGCTTTGACGAAGTGCAGGAGCTAATTGAAAAAAGGACTGGTGGAGCAAAAAAGCAAAAGGAAGTTGCGCTACCACACAAGCACTCTCCAGAATTCAAGTTACTGAATGCTCAAGCAAAAGAACTTTTTTCAGATCTTGATGATGAAACCCGAGAAATTATGACATCAATTTATATTCAACAGCGCTTCAACAAGTAAGACTTTACCCATTTCTTTTACGACTCGACATATTAATTTTCGTGATTCAAAAAAATCGGTGAGAAGGGATTCTCCCTTACGGACAACGACAAGACACACTCCATTTTTCGCTAAGAGTCTCTCCACGGCCTTGACTAATGACTTTCTCTCCAGTTCCCCAATAGTTCGACAGATGGCCTTTTTAGAGTTCAAAGAGCTGCGATTACTTTCAGCGTCAAAGTAGGGAGGGTTACACACTATTAGCTCATATGACTGCGCCTCACTTCTTTTTGAAAAGTGGGTAAGATCACTACAGATAAATTCGACACTGTGGTGATCTGTATCGAGATGATCTACATTTGAATTAAAGTGCTCTATATAGTCCTGCTCTATTTCAACAGAAGTGAGAGAGAGAGAAACTTCTGAGCGTGAAAGGATTTCAAGGCCCACGACTCCGCATCCTGCACACAGATCAAGAATACGGGCCCCTTCACAAATGGGGTATGTGCTCGAGGCAAATAGAGCGAGCGCTGTAGAATCATCTGAAAATCGATAGAAGCTAGGCTGTGAGTATTGAGCAATGCCGTCTGACGTCATTTACTAATCTCCCTTCTCTTAAAAAAGAAAACTCCCCAGAAGAAGTTAATATGACGATAGAGGAAGAGTTACCAGAAAGGTATGCAGTCTCATCTATAACTAAATCTATATTTAAATCTAAAGACTTCACTAATCTTTTAACATCAGAAATATCGGTTAGAGGTGGCGAACCTGTTAAATTAAAACTTGTCGTAGTTATAGGGCAACCTACTCTATCAATGAGACTTTTTATTGAAGGGTAAGGTAATTGCCGAACAGCAATAAGATCGCTATCAGCAGTAATCCACTTCCCTATACGTTTTTTTAAAAAACTAAGTGGCACAGCGAGAGTAGATTCCATTGAGAAGAAAGTCTCTAGCCACTCATCAGTAATAGTCGGAGGCAATTCAAGGTATTCACGGAGCTGATCGATACTTTTAAACATCACCGAAATAGGTTTATTACCAAGTGTTTTTTTTACTTGTTGAATTGTCTTGGCGCTGAGCTCTGACTCAATACTGCCCCCAATTCCCCAAACAGTATCTGTGGGATAGATAAAGGTTAAATCATTCATAAAACAAGCCACCATAAAAGCTCAATATTTTCCTCGCCAAGCCCTGATAATTTAAACAGGGAGAGATTTCTAAGACCACCAACATCGAGTGCATCATGAAAGAATTGACGCTCTAACTGGAAGGTTGCTCCAAGGTACTTCGGCGGTATTTTTGTAAGTTTTTTTCGTATAACTTCACTCTTTAAGGCCTGAATTATAACGTAGCGAGAATAATAATCAGATAATTTGTAAGAGCGAATTATAACATCAAGAAGTGCCCTTCTCTTTTCCTCCCCTTTGGGAAGGTGATGGAGAAAAATAGGAATAACATCTACACCAAGTTTTCTGATCAGCTCTGGAGTCAAAAACTTACGAACATAGGATTCGAGTTCTTGTTCGATCGTCTTTCCCTTTAAAATGTAATACCATGGTATAAAAAAATGTTGTCCATATATTTTCTTATCAGCATACTTACGAACCTCAGACAGGGACCACTTTGAGCCGAGATTTTGGAGTAAACGTCCCATATTATCACTCTGATAAAAGGAGGCGAAATAATTGATCGCAAGTAGAGAAAACATTTTGTGCTCTAACTTATCTGAAATATGAATGATTGCGCGACGAATATTATTTTCGAAGCGCTTGAGTTCAGTTTTGCTGGTAAAGTAGCGCTCATTAATATTGAATACTATTCGAGAAAAATCCTTCTTAAGTAGGCGCGTTAACGTGTGCTTTGCCCATGCCTGATTATTCATATCCAAAGCAAGAAGTAGCTCTAAAAGATCAGTGAGTATTGAATTACTTGAGCTACGCGTAGAGATCATTTCGATACTCTTTCGCAGTCGATAGCGCTTCCCTTTAGATAGTTTCTCATCGAAGGATTCTACGAAGTGGTTAAAGGCATTAATAAGTTTTTTCTCATGAACAACTTTTTTCTTTTTTTTAAGTATAGATGAGATGATCGCTCTCTCAGTATCTCCAAGCTCACTCATTACAGAGTTGATGTGCTTTCGTCGCAGCTCTAGTGGAAGCTTACTCATTTGATAGATAGGTAGTGAACGACTAGAAAGTGGAAGCTTACACCTTTTTAACCTATCATCCATTATTCGTTTTTCATGCTCTGTAGTCGCTAGATACAAGAGCATAAAATAATATTCATTCTTGATTTTACATTCACCAACTGGGAGCCTAAATCCAAGACTACTGAGGTTTAGCCCTGAAATATTAAACTTAGCTGCTAATTGCCCATAGGGAGTCTCAAGGGAACTTAGAAAATCTACTTTTTTTTTACATCTACAGTCTGAGCATAGACAGTGGGAATAAGGAGAGATCCCAATTCGTCATTATAAATGGATCTCTGCCCCTGAGATACCTTTGAATAATAAAAATAAATGGCATATCCAACGAGGGCAAACATAATAAAGAAAATATAAAAGAGATAATAATCGCTTCTACCTTTTTCTTTGTAAGGCCTGGCCGCAGTCGTTTTTTTTACTTCATTATCCTCATTAGTGAGAACTTTTTTTGAAGGGGGTGCCACTGGTTTAGGAGCAAGCGGAGTATCAACTTTTGCAGACTCCTCATCCCCAATGTCAGGGAATGCCAAGTCGTCTTCCGAGGGAAGCTTTCCCTCAAATGAGTCAGCTGGATCGTAAACATCGACTTCAGGAGCTGTTGGTGTAGGTTTATTCTTCTCTGGAGAAGGGGCCTGAACTTTTACAGCTTCTGATGATGATACGCCCATATCAGGAAATTCTAAGTCATCGCTAGATGGAAGCAATTGTTCACCCGTAGGCCGAGGAGCTGGAGTCTCCCTATCAAGTTGAGATAGAACATCTGCCCCAATAACAAGAGTATTACTGTCATCTAGCAGATCAAAATCATCGTCATCAGCAAGATCTTCAGGTTGTGCACACAAAATGGTTTTACACTCTGTAATCGGGTTAAACCCCTGCTTCTCATCAGTAAAGATAAATCGCTCGACTAGATCTTCTTCTTTAAGGGAAAACCAATATCCATTCCCAGCAGAGACTTCATCGTTTTGAGTAAGAGAACCTTTTTCAATAAACTCAACGAGCTTTTTCTTTGAAATAGGTCCCAAAATCTTGTTATGTGTGGTTCGAATGAGCCAATTTTTTTCCATATAACTCTTTAATACTTAAAGGAATAATCCCATTATCCCCTTAAGGTCTTCGTCAAGCAAGCGGAATCCTAAACTAAATGTGTAATTTCTCTCAGCGTATATTGCATTTTCTGCCATCGCTCTAAGATAAATAACATTCCACAGGTGATATTCTGTTTTAAGTCTAAGGTTTGTTCCGCGCTCAAAATTAAAATCGAAAACTTCTGCTGTGAGTTTCATTCCATATCGAGGTAGCTCATAGTCGACACCAAAACCTGCAGCAGAGTCAATCATACCACCGCGAAGATAGAAGTTGTGAAGCTTACGCCCCATTAATGCAGTAAACTTGTAAGTGTTATGTTTTGTTTCTTTCTTTTCTTGGATACTCTTCGTCCCATCGGTATCAGTTTCTGTAGTAGTCTTACTTTCTGTTCCAAGCTCTGAACTTGAAGCTCCGAGAACAAAGAAGCGCTCAGGAGATGGGTAGATCCAAACCTCGGCATCTGTCTTCCAGCCGGTACTTGTATTAGAGCCTGAATAAACCTGAATCTCTGTTTTTACGGAATTCACCTTATCAACAATTTTTTTCACACCGGCAAGTGTTGCCTTCACTTCATCGGCAATCTCATCCTCAGAAAGCAGTTGCCCAACTGTCCCCTTCCCATTTCTCACATCAGCAACGATTGATTCAAGGTCACGAGTGATTTTATCTGCATTCGCAACAACTTGTTTAATATCTCCCATCAAACTATCTTCATTTTCAGCGTCCATATGGTCGCGTAGCTGTGCGGTAAACTGCTCAATATTATCGATGATTTTAACCATCTTACCTTCGTTATCAACGGCAATTTTTTTCAGTGTCTCAGTAAGTAGCTTGGCATTTTCTGTAAACTCTCTAATATTTCGAACGATTTGTTTTACTTCTGACTCTTCTTGTCCCTTTGGAATAAGTGATGCCTTAAATTCTTTTACGATGTCTCGAACATCGGCAACAACAACGCCTATTTCTTTAGCAAGTTCTGCCATCCCAACACCCATAGTGGTGGGAATGTAAGACCCAGGCGCTAGCTTATCCATGCTCTTTGTATTAACGACAAGCTCTATATATTTATCGCCAAGGACACCGACAGTTTTAATGTTCATGGTAGAACCAGTAGTGACAACAACATCTTCCATAATTTCAAATTCAATAAGAGCAGTATTCCCACTTAGACGGATATCCTTAATCTTACCTGCATTAATACCTGCAATCTTAATTGGAGTCTTAGGGAAGATACCAACAGCGTCGGGAAGTGTGGTTGTATAAGGAATATGACTACCAAATCCTGATTGGTTAGAAGTTACCTTAATCGACATAATCGCCACGGCAATACAGGTTGCAATGGTTAAAAGTCCTACTCTAAATTCATTCATACTAAGTGTCCGCGTTTACTATAGATTTATAAATTCTTGAACTAAGGGATTTGTCGATTTGGGAAAATCCTTAGCGGGTAAATACTCAACTACCTTTCCAAGATGTAAAAATGCAACGTAATCAGATATTGCCAAAGAGGCCTTTACATCGTGAGAAATTATAATCGAGGTCATTTTATTTTCAGCGTGTCTTTCAGAGGTTTCAACAATCAAATCGTTGACCATCTTTGTTGTAATAGGATCAAGTCCAGTGGTTGGCTCATCATATAACATAATATCAGGGCTTAGCGCTAGTGCGCGAGCAAGACCAACTCTCTTTCTCATCCCCCCCGAAAGCTCTGAAGGAAGATTATAATAAGCTCTCTCAACAATTCCAACAGACTCCAAAAGTCCATGCACCTTTTCTGTAATTTCTTTCTCAGTAAGATCACTAAATTCCCGCAACGGAAATGCGACATTCTCAAAAGCAGAGAGGTAGTCAAATAAGGCCGCATACTGAAAAAGCATTCCAAAGTGGCGTCTGAATTCTCGAAGCCTAACCCCTGAGAGCTTTGTAATATTTTCTCCAAGAGTTGTGATGCTTCCTGTTGTCGGCATCAAAAGCCCCAAAAAAAGCTTTAAGAGAGTAGACTTCCCTGCACCAGAGAAGCCAAGAATTGTAGTAATTGATCCCTTTTCAACATCAAGGTTCAGACTATCGAGAATGGTATGCTCGCCAAATTTTTTTGTTAGATCTTTTACAGATATTGCTAATTCTTTATTCATAATTACAGTATCCTAATGAGGAAACTGGTTAGAAAGTAATCTGAGACCAACACCAAAATCATTCCCCAAACAACAGCTAGATTAGTTCCCTTACCAACACCTTCTGCACCGTTGGTGACACTGAATCCATAATAGGTTCCAACAATAGAAATAATAAAACCGAAAAAAGTTGCCTTAATAAGCCCCTGCCAAAGATCTCCGAGACTCATAAAGTCTCCAATCTTAGAAAAATAAATTGTCTCATCAATCATAAGGGCCTTTGTTCCGACCCACCATGATCCAATATTACCAAAAAGATTAAACATTGCTGTTAGCATTGGCATTGCGATAGTTGTTGCAATAATCCTTGGAACTGCTAGATACTGAAAGCTATCAACTCCCATAACCTCAAGAGAATCAACTTGCTCCGTTACCTTCATTGTTCCAATTTGAGCTGCCATAGCAGCTCCTGCGCGGCCAGCAACAATCAGCCCGGTAATAACAGGCGCAAGCTCTTTAGTAAGAGAAATCGCCGTCACCACCCCAACAAGGGAATCAACATTGATTATTTGAAATCCAAAATAGACCTGATAGGCCATTACCATTCCAGTAAAAGACCCCGCAAGGAGAATTATCCCCATACTCTTGTTGCCAATGAAGTAAAGCTGCTCAAAAAGAAGTTTCCAGCGATACGGAGGTCTAGCAACCCAGTAAAAAAACTGGGAACCGTAGGTCATAATTTTCCCTACACCATCAACTATTTTTACGACTGATCTTCCCAGTCCTTCAATAAGGCCTCTGGCCTTTTTCTTTTCTCTCATTTGTATTTTTTTACTCCAAACTATATATGCGTGGCACTCTGGGTGTCAGGTGGCAAAAGACCTCATATGGAGTTGCTCCTGTTTGGTCAGAGAATCTTAAAATGTCCTCTTGTTCATGCCCCCAAATTACGAAATGCTCTTGAGGGTTGAGATCAAAGTGTTCAATATTTTCAAAATATACTTGAGTCATATCCATATTGACTCTACCAAAAATTCTTCCCTCTTTCCCCTTGTGAGTAAGGGTCGGAAAACGCATTCTCCCTGAGAGTCCATCTCCATATCCGATCGCAATCAACGCCATAGTTCCTTTATTTGGACATGGAACTCCGCCGTAGCCAACAGGTTCTCCCTTTTCAACTGCGAAGGAATTGATCACATAAGTTTCTAATCGTGAGATAACTTTTCCTGTCCACATAGATTTAGTTCGAACTTCAGGATTAAGTGCCGTTGGCCCATAAAGCATAAGTCCAGGTCTTATATGTGTCTCATCTAGGCCAAAGCCCTGCTCAATTGCGCCAGAGTTTGATGCAGAAGATCGTTTGACAGTAATGTCCGCATCAACAAGCTTACGTTTTATTTCTTGAAACTCATGATATTGATTCCAAACAGCTCCACCTTCAGCGATGTCATCTGAAGATTGACCGAAGTGTGTGAAGAGATGGTGGATCGAATCTCGCTTATTCGCTTTTAGACGATTGATTACTTTGTCGATATCTTTAAACTCAATTCCTAGTCGATTCATTCCTGTATTGAATTTGAGGCAAAGGGGAAAGTGAGCGAAGTCGCTCTCTCCCAGAAAAAAGTCCAAGTCTTCAAAGTTAGAAATAACGGGAATAATGCGTCTATTGAGATAGTAGTCAGTACAAGATTGAAACTCTAAATTAGTATCTGAAAAAACATAGATTTCAAACTGAAGGTCAGAGAGTTCCTCACGAAGGTGACGGGCCTCGCCTAATGTGGCACAGCCAAACTCTTTGACTTTTAGCTTCGTATTAGCAAAGCGAACAACTTGAGTCATTCCGTGTCCATAAGCATCTCCCTTAACCATAAAGAGAATCTTATTGTTAGGACATAGTGATCGGAGCTTATCTACATTCTGAGCAAGTATGTTTAAATCAATATAGAGTCTAGTTCGGTATCTCATTTAAAGGAGCATACCTCGCTCTCTTTCGATACTTGGTCTAGGAGTTACCACAGATTGCTCCGCAGGTTTATTCTGATAGTTCCTAGTGTAAACAACTTCACGATTCTCGATAAAGCTCAAATAAGCTTCAGCAGACATCGGAATCATTCTGACTTCAGGAGTTAGCTCTTTGCCAATAGTGAAGTCCGTATTTTCAAAGTATCTCCAGTAGGGAAAACTCTTTGTGAAAATTTTGATAAGCTCAAAAGCTTTAGCGTCACTTGCTGGAATTAAAACCCCAAGGTCAGTTGTTCCAACAGGTGAGAACTTAAAGTTAAAATCAAAAGAAAGCGCCATGCGCGATTTAAACTCTTCAAAAAACTTGCCCCAGAAGAAGCGAATATCTGGGCGAATTCTGATTGCAGCAATCAACTTGTCAAAGTTAACATTGATAAGGGATAGGTCACCACCTGCATCAAGTCCTTTAAAGAACTCGCCGTCAATGGCGTCCATCATTTCCCAACAGTCGTAAGTGGAAGAGCTTATGCTCTTCTTCCCCTGTTTTCTGAGCTCTATACGGCCATAAATGCCGGACAAGTGCCTCTCAAGGAAGTCCCAGTCAAAATTATTAAAGGCACCTTCATCTTCAGATTTGATAAAAAGAAGGAGGTCTGGATTTTCCTTTGCCCCTTTTATAGCAAGTACCATTAACTCTTCATCAAACACTTCGATGGCAACTTGAGTGGCAAGATTCTGTGCAAAAAGCTCAATTCCATTCTCACATTTCTTCCCAAGCCAGAGCGCTGGAATTTCAATGTGCTTATCACATTCTATTTTTGTCGAAAGAAGACGTTGCTCACCAGGAGCTAATTCCATGATCGAATAGCCACTAATAAATTCAACTCCAGCAAGTACTTTCTTGCAGAGAGAACTGAAGTCTCCCTCAAGAGAAATACGGTCGAGCTGATTACAAATATTGATCAGTTGGTCTCGATAAAAAACTCTTTCTTTTTCAGAATTAGTTGATGTTGCAAGAGACTTAAGCTTGCGCTCATATTTATTGGCACCAAGCTTGAGGTTTTCATTTGTTGTTTCAAGTTCAAGCTTATGATTAAGCCTTTTAAGTACTCCCTTCAACTGACCCTTTAGATTTTGGTCACTATTGATAGTACCGAGATGCCATAGGTCATAGGTAGAAAAAAGTAGAGGCGCAGTAGCATCATTATGAAAAAATATAATATTACATTTATTATTTTTAATCATCGGATGATCATGAAGCGATAATTCCCCCGAACTCATCAGCTTAACATCTACGATTGCCAAGGATGGTGAACTATCATGGGTTCCATACCAAAAGGACTTAAAGTCTTCATAAAAGTGAGGGATTACTCCCGTACATCTCAAGTTGTTCGAAATTTCGGCCGCAATCTCAAGGTTTTCAATCAAGATAGCAGCATCTAATTCGTGCTTCACTTAGCCCCCTATGGAGTTGTTTTCATTACACATTTATTATGACCCAACCCGTTACGCTTAGTCTAACTTTTGTCAGATAATCTTTGAAGCAAATCATCGATATTTCGTAGAGTTATAGTATCTTGGAGACCAAGTTGCAATTGGGCCTGGCGGTAGTTCTTTTCCCGATTTTGATACAATTTCAGAAGCTTACCTCGCCCCTGTTTCAAAAGTGGTCGATTATTGTCACCATCAACTCGATTGAAGCAAATTTCAAAAGGGACATTGATCCAGACCAAAATAGCAGATCTCTCTTTAATCAGACTGAGAACTTGGCGCTCAAGAGTACCTCCTCCTAATGAAATCAAGATATTAGCATCAGAGTCAAGAAGTTTAGTCAAGGCCAAAAGCTCAAGTTGGCGAAATCCAGACTCTCCGACCTTATCGAAAATTTGCGAAATAGTGCATGCAGCTCTACGCTCAACCTGCTGATCAAGCTCCACCTTCTCCCAATTAGGGGCATTAAGATTAGAAGCAAAGGTACTCTTTCCTGCTCCCATAAAACCACAAATCAATATTTTCATAACGTCATGTATACCTAGATTTGCTCCTTCTGTAAAAAAGGGCTATAAAGATTACCGCAAAACGCCTAAAGGAGATCGAAAGAATGCAACAAGTTGGAACTGAGGCCCATAAACTACCTCAAACAGTTAAGATCACGAAACTTCCCATTGATGATGGACATGTTTACGACCTAACCTCAACCAATCCATGGATTGAAGAACTTCTTTCAGAGTTGATGGTATCGGGGATGGAAACCGATCCTGATGGGATTCCCCAATGGGACTCTCACGTACATGTGAATCTTTCATTTACGAGAAAGCATAACCATACTTATCGAGACCACCTTATAGTTAAGGGCAACATTGTTGGAGCTTATCAAACTCACTGTGTACGATGCCTAAAGCCTATGCTCTCTGAGTTTAACCATATATTTGAAGCGTGCTTTATCCCTGATATGTTCGAAAAGACACCAGAATACCAGGACGCCACTCATATCTATGCCGGCGACAGTGAACTAGAGCTATATTTTCACTCAAAAGGAATTATTGATTTTAAAGAGCTTATTCACGAACATCTTTTTCTCACAGTAGATGAATTCCCTCTCCACGATGAGGAGTGCAAGGGGCTTTGCTTTACTTGTGGAATTAATCTCAACGAAGGTAGCTGCGAGCACACAGACAATTAAAAAAATGCTTGCCCTATAGCAAAAAATGACGTATTCAAATAAGCTTGTAACGCTAAGATTAAAGTTGAATTTCAAATATGTGAATGGAGTAGAAAATGGCAGTTCCTAAGAAAAAGACCAGTGTATCTAGAAAAGGTAAACGTAGAGCTGGGCAAACTCATAAGTTAAGTAGAAAACACCCAATGTCTTGCCCTAACTGTGGAGACATGACAATGCCTCACACTGTATGTGCCTCATGTGGTACCTATAAAGGTAAAGAAGTAATTACAATTAAAGCAGCTTCTGAAGAAGAAACTGCCGAGTAACACTTTTAAATTTATTCGACACCTTTTTATAAGGATATTTGAGGCTTAACACTTGACGATGTTAGGCCTTTTTTTTGTAATAGATGCACACGCGCATTCAATATCTTGCAATGAATGGATGCTAACGAGAGAGGCCATTTATGAAATCAGTAACATTACTATTCCCTGGTCAGGGAGCTCAATATGTAGGGATGGGCGCGAGCCTTGAAGCCGAGTACTCATCATTCTTTACCAAGGCCGACGAAGTATTAGGCTTTTCACTTTCAACCATTATTAAAGATGGGCCTGAAGATGATCTCAGACTGACTAAATACACTCAACCCGCCATTGTTTCCTATTCTTATGCTCTTTATAAAAAGCTTGAAACTCTCCTTGAGGCAAAGGGAGTGAAAGTTGATCGTGTTCTTGGTCACTCTGTAGGCGAATACTCTGCACTTGCTGCTGCAGGATCTCTTTCATTTGAAGATGCTATTAAAGCTGTTCACCTTCGAGGAAGCTACATGCAAGAAGCTGTTCCTTCAGGCCAAGGCAAAATGTATGCAATGATGAGAACTGATGCGGAGTCTGTAAAAAAAGCGTGTGATATCGTATCAGTACCAGGAAATGAAGTTCAGCCAGCAAACTACAACGAGCCAGGCCAAACAGTTATCTCCGGCCATGCAGAGGCATGCGATAAGGCCGTTGCATGGGCAAATGAAAATATTGAAGGGCGCTTTAGAGCAATAGAACTTAAAGTATCGGCACCATTTCACTCATCGCTTATGGCCCCTGCGACTCAAAAGCTTTCACAGGCCTTTGAAAACATCACCTTTAACTCTCCAAAAATCCCTTATATTGCAAATATTGATGCTGCAGAGTACGGAAGTGACACTGACTCGACAAAAGTGAAGCTAAACCTTCTCGACCAAGTGTGTGGAAGCGTTCTATGGTCTCAGAGCATTAATAAGTTACCCGATGATACTATTTGTATCGAAGTTGGACCGGGAAAGGTTCTGGCAGGTCTTGTAAAAAAGATCAATAGCTTAATAAAGGTCATCTCTCTTGATAAGGATGGTGCCTTTGAAGAACTTGAGGAGCTACTGAATGATTAAATTTCCAGATTTGCTAGATAAGAAAATCTTGATTACCGGTGCTTCGAGAGGAATTGGCCGTGAAATTGCAAAATCGCTAGCATCTCAAGGAGCGCATGTTCTATTTAACCATCGCGGTGATGAGGCAAAAGCAAATGAGCTAAAGGCCGAATTTGAAAAAATTGGTGGAAAAGCATCTCCACTTCACTTCGATGTCACAAATGGGCAACAAATAAAAACAGCAGTCGACGCTTTTGTAAAAGAGCATGGAAATATTGAAGGGCTTGTAAATAATGCAGGAATCTCAAAAGACCAACTACTGATGAGACTCAAAGAAGAAGACTTAAATAGTGTTATAGATACCAACCTTAAAGGGGCAATTTTGGTAACTCAGGCACTATCCAGAGGATTCATGAGAACTCCAGGAGCTTCAATTGTTAATGTAAGCTCTGTGGTCGGACTAATGGGAAACCCCGGACAATGCGCCTACTCCGCCTCTAAGGCCGGGCTAATCGGATTCACTAAAACAGTCGCAAAAGAGCTTGCTGCTAAAAAAGTGAGAGCGAATGCCATCTGCCCAGGCTTCATTCAAACAGATATGACTGATAAACTTGATGAAAAAGTTAAAGAAAACTATCTTGGTGTCATTCCCCTCAAAGAATTTGGCAAAACTGATGATGTATCGAACCTAGTATGCTTTCTATTAAGCAATGCTTCGGCCTATATCACTGGTGAGGTTATAAAAATTGACGGCGGATTGTATATTTAGGTTTTACTAATAATAAATTGAATTCTACAATAATTAGATAACAAAAAATGGAGATTTAAAACATGGAAGCAAAAATCATTAAGCTCATCGCTGAAGCTACTAAAATCGAAGAATCAAAGATTACTCTTGAGACAAATCTTGTTGACGATCTCAACCTTGACTCACTAGACATTGTTGAACTTATGATGAAAATGGAAGATGAGTTCGGAATTGAAATTCCAGAAGAAGATGCTGAAGGTCTAAAGACTGTAAAAGACATCGTAACTTACCTTGCAAATAAGCAATAAGTAAAAATAATAGATAGATTGGGGCTTCACGCCCCTTTCTTCAAAATTGGCCCCACGACATTTGATCTTTTAAGGAGGACTTATGGCAACTCTACAGAGAGTAGCGATAACAGGAATGGGTGCAATTTGTGGACTTGGAGATAATCTTCAAGATGTTTGGCACAAGGCCACAAATGGCGAGTCTGGAGTTTCAATCTGCGAAACGCTAGATACAGAGAAGCTACCTATTAAAATTGGTGGTGAAGTTAAAAACTTTGAACTAAGTGAAGAGATTCTAGAGGCAAAAGAAGCTGCGAGATATGACAAGTTCATTCACTTTGCACTCCATGCCGCTCACGAAGCACTTCAAGATGCAAATCTTAGAGACATTGAAAATAGAGCTTATCCATCAGAGAGAATGGGTTCCATTCTTGGTGTTGGAATGGGTGGATTTCCACTCATTGAAAAAACTCACGAAACATTCCTAAATAAAGGGACTAGAAGAGTCAGCCCGTTTTTTATCCCTTCTATTATCCCTAATATGGCACCCGGTCTTCTAACTCTTCGTTATGGACTTAAGGGCGTGAACTACTCTATTTCAAGTGCATGTGCCTCAGCAGGTCACGCAATTGGAGCAGCAGTTCAGGAGATTATGCTCGGAGGCCAGGATGTAATTGTTGCTGGTGGTGCTGAGTCTGTTTTTTCCAATCTTACCTTCTCTGGCTTCGCCAATATGAAAGCGATGACAAAGACATTTAATGAAAATCCGACTGCAGCTTCTCGTCCATTTGATACTGATAGAAATGGTTTTGTCATTGGTGAGGGAGCTGGAATATTAATCTTAGAGAACTACGATAAGGCCCGTGCCCGTGGTGCTAAGATTTATGCTGAAATTGTTGGCCATGGCTCAAGTTCAGATGCTCACCATATAACGGCCCCCCATCCTGAAGGAGCTGGTGCCATTAACTGTATGAAGCAAGCGCTTAATATGGCGGAAATCTCTCCCGATGCTATTGGATATGTGAATGCCCACGGTACATCAACTCCTCTTGGAGATATTGCAGAAACAAAAGCAATCAGAAGTGTTTTTGAAGCACACGCTGATGAGCTCATTGTTTCTTCGACTAAATCCATGACGGGTCACCTACTGGGTGCTGCTGGCGGAATAGAAACTATATTCTGTGCTATGGCACTTCATACTGGAATTATTCCTCCAACAATCAATTTAGAAAACCAAGACCCTGCTTGTGATCTCAACTACTGCGCCAACAAGGCACAAAAGAGAGACCTCAAGTATGCACTAAATAACTCATTTGGATTTGGTGGAACAAACTCATCTACCATTTTGAAAAAAGAAGACTAATACATTTTCTATAAGAAATGAGAATACCCCAACTGGAGAGATAATCGTAACAGCTGGGGTTATAGAGCACTATTTGAGGTTAATCGATAATAGTAGATTACCGACGAATGGTGGAGGTGATATTTATACCTGTAATCTTCCAGAACTAAAGAATTTCTAAAGTGCAGTCTACTTAAAAGACCCTTCTTGTTCATACTTTTTTCAGTTTATGATCTAGAAGCTC
>JAGLCH010000285.1 GCA_023146355.1 Bacteriovoracaceae bacterium
TCCATAATATCTGCTTCGGCCTCTACTCTTTCATTGCCTGGTTGCTTGAGCGAGTTGGGGAAGATTTTTTCAATAATTGTCTCAAAGTCAATAATCTGTATATCCAGACCTTCATCGACAGAAGCAACTCCCACCACCATATCAGTGGGACAAGTCCTACCAACAGGCTGTAAAGATTCCCAAGAAATTCGGTGAACCTTCACAATATTGTCCACAACAAATCCATAAAAGGAGTCATTAAACTCAGTGATGATCACGCATCTCTTTTCATCTTCGCTCATCTCTTTTTTTGGATAACCATAAATTTTACTGAGATCAAGCACCCTTATAATATCAGAATCGACCTCCATAATACCAAGTACAGTAGCATGAGATTGAGCGACCTTTGTTAGGTCTTCTGGCTTGAATTCAATAATTTTTTTGACTTTGACAAGGTTGATACCCTGCTTTTCTCCTGAAACTAAAAATTCGATCAATTTAAACTCATTGACCCCTGCTCCAATTACTCTTGAATTTATTTCATCTATCATGTCATCCCTCTTGAGACTAAGGTTACATACTTTTCGGAGTACAATGGAATTTCTTTAACAAAACTATCACTGTGGTTGATCATAAAAAACTATGAAACAATTTACTCAATCGATTTTAACTTTCAAGTAGGTTTTGAGATATTGAATTTTCAAACACACAAATGAATAATTTCAATATGAAGGAGTAATTATGGAAAATAAAAAATGGTTGTGCCCACCTTGTGACTACATCTACGACCCTGAAATAGGAGACCCAGATGGGGACATTGCACCCGGAACAAAGTGGAAAGATATTCCCGATGACTGGATTTGCCCTATCTGCGGGCTTGGAAAAGATGTTTTCACCGTAATTGAATAATAATCGCTACTTGCAGAGCTATGCAACATATATCAAGAATAAGGCCTCTAGAAATTGAGGCCTTATTTAATTTTATGAGTTTATTTCGTGCTGGAATCTCTTACGGGTAATTTTGGCCCACTCCTCTCGAAGCTCTATCCCAGCAACTCTTCTTTTTAGTCTAAGTGTTGCTGCGGGGGTTGAACCAGAACCATTAAAAGGATCTAAAATTAAATCTCCTGGCCTTGAATATGAGCGAATTAATATCTCTAAAAGATCAAAGGGTTTGTGATTAGGGTGACTGCCCCAATTCTCCGCCTCTTTATTATCATCATAATTTCCAACATACGACCATGGAATATAGCGGTCATCAACTTCCGGCCTTGTCTTTTCACCCTTACCAAAAATCATCGCGACTTCGTAAAGTCTTGCTAAGAGCTCATTTCCACTTCCCTCTTTGGTCAGTTTGGCCCACTTAAAGTCTCCCCAGTAGTTATAGCCCATATCAAGAGCAACTCTCTCAATCGGTTCACGTCCAAGAAAATTGGTCCATACGATCATCACAGCATCATCTTTGAGGCACTCGCCTGCCTTCTTCATCCAAGCTTCAGTGAAGTGACGATAATCTTTTACTTTTTCAAAGCGAGTAACTGCTTCATGATTAATTTTTGCTCGTTTGGGATCACGCAAGTCTCCCTTTTTTCTTCTTCTTGTGAGAAGACAATATGGGGGATCTGCCATCATAATGTCTGCCTTTTCACCATTTAATAGCAATTGGTAGCTTTCAGAGTCAGTGGAGTCACCCCACAATTGATAGTTATTTTCTAATTCAAATCTTTTTTCCATAAATTGCATTCTAAACTCAAGGTCACAAATTGAATAGTCGTCATAAAAAATATATAGATACTCATGGAAAATCAAACGATCTACCAGATTTCACTTTCAGCTCTTACAAACCAAATGGTTGCAGCGGGCCATAGTACTTTCAGTGCTGGGATCGTCTATCGCACTCTCCACAAAAAAGGTATCGAAGCATTTCATAAATCTATTGAGATTTCTTCCTCATTAAAAGAATGGATTGAAAAGAATTACTCTATCGATCTTCCGCCTATTCATCGACTTCAAAGATCATCTGACGGTACTGTTAAGTTTTTATTTAAACTTAGTGATGGAAATCTTATCGAGTCCGTTTTGATCCCTTTTCGCCGAAAATATACTGTTTGCCTTTCAACCCAAGTGGGCTGTGCAATGAAGTGCAGCTTTTGCTTTACTGGAACTGAAGGGCTGATACGCAATCTTACTTCGGGAGAGATTATTGGCCAGTACCTTGCTTGTCACCACTGGCTCAAGGAAAATTTTGATGGTGTTATAGCAAGCCCGAATTTAGTATTTATGGGTCAAGGCGAGCCTCTTCATAATTTTGACGAGGTTAAAGATAGTATTAACCTTTTGCTCCAGTCTGATGGAGTACACCTTGGAGAGCGCCAGATAACTCTATCTACCTGTGGATACTTACCAGGACTAAAGAGGCTAAAAGAACTCCCATCAGTGAATATTGCACTTTCATTACACTCACCTTTTGACCAGATAAGAGACAAGCTTATTCCGGTCAACAAAAGCTATCCTATCGCAGAGGTTATGGCAGAACTTAAAAAAGTTGAGCTGAAGAAAAAGCAATTTATCAATTTTGAATACCTTCTCATTGATGGCATAAATGATAACCAAGAAGAAGCTGATGCAATTGCAAAACTCCTTTCGCAGGTACAATCAATTATAAATATCATCCCATTTAACTCTTTTCCTGGTTGTGAATATCGTCGCCCCAGCGAAGAGAGAATTCAGAGATTTAAGGGGTGGTTGGTTGCTCATAATCTGCGAGTTATGGTGCGCACCACCAAGGGAAATGACATTTTAGCTGCCTGCGGCCAACTTAAGGGGAATAACTCACCAAAATAACACTGTGCATCTACCCATTTGCCTCTATATCTGGATAGAATTTAGTCGCTATAATTTAACAAGAACTTAAAATTAGAGGGGACTATGGACCAAGAGATCAAAGTATTTCAAGACGCCATCTTGAAAGGAATTCCAAGTGAATTACCCGCACCAAAGCCAATTGATCCTAAGATCAACCACGCACCAAAAAGAAAAGATATTCTTTCTCCAAGTGAAAAGAAGCTCGCACTTAAAAATGCCCTTCGCTACTTTCCCGAGGAACAACACTCTACCCTTGCAAAAGAATTTAAGGATGAGCTTGATACTTTTGGACGCATTTACATGTACCGATTTCGTCCTGACTATAAAATCTCCTCTCGCTCAATAGAGCAATTCCCTCACAAATCAAAGCAAGCAGCAGGTATTATGCTGATGCTTTCAAATAACCTAGACTACGCAGTGGCCCAGCACCCCCACGAACTAATTACTTATGGTGGCAATGGAGCTGTTTTTTCAAACTGGGCCCAATACCTCCTAACCATGCAATACCTTGCAAATATGACTGATGAGCAGACACTTCACCTGAGCTCAGGTCATCCCCAGGGGTTATTTCCGTCCCATACTGATGCTCCTAGAGTTATCGTAACAAATGGAATGATGATTCCAAATTACTCTAAGCCAGATGATTGGGAAAAATTTAACGCTCTTGGCGTTACCCAGTACGGTCAAATGACTGCTGGTTCATTCATGTATATTGGACCCCAAGGGATTGTCCACGGGACAACAATTACAGTTCTAAATGCAGGTCGCCTTCACTGCAAAGACGACACGCTTGCAGGAAAAGTATTTGTTACTTCCGGCCTCGGAGGAATGAGTGGTGCCCAGCCAAAAGCAACGGTTATTGCCGGTGGAATTTGTGTTATTGCTGAAGTAAATCCAAAAGCGACAGAAGTTCGACACTCACAAGGATGGGTAGATGAAGTCTTTCATGATCTAGATAAATTGATTATTAGACTTGCTGAAGCTCGTTCAGCAAAAGAGGCAGTATCTCTTGCATACCAGGGGAATATTGTTGAACTCTGGGAAAAATTCGCAGAAGAAAATGTAAAAGTTGAACTTGGGTCCGACCAAACTTCCCTTCACAACCCTTGGGCCGGCGGATACTACCCACTTGGAATTGAATTTGATGAGGCCAATCGCATGATGGCAGAAGATCCAGAGAACTTTAAAGTTGAAGTTCAAAAGACGCTCCGCCGCCATGCTACAGCAGTGGGCAAGATGGTTAATAACGGAATGTATTTCTGGGATTACGGAAATGCTTTCTTACTTGAGGCATCGAGAGCTGGAGCAGATGTAATGGGCAAAGATGGTGAGTTCAAGTATCCATCCTACGTTCAAGATATTATGGGACCTCTTTTCTTTGATTACGGATTTGGCCCATTTAGATGGGTGTGCTCATCCTCAGATCCAGCAGATCTCGAACTAACTGATAAGATCGCTGCTGAAGTACTTGAGAAAATGATGCTTGAATCTCCAAAAGAGATTCAAGGGCAAATGAAAGACAATATCCTCTGGATCAAGGAAGCTGGAAAGAACAAACTTGTTGTCGGTTCTCAGGCAAGAATTCTTTATGCTGATGCAGAAGGAAGGATGAAGATTGCAGAGGCCTTTAATAATGCAATCCGAGATGGGTTACTCAAGGCACCTATTATTCTTGGCCGTGACCACCACGATGTATCGGGGACAGACTCCCCATACCGTGAAACCTCGAATATATATGATGGATCTAGGTTCTGTGCAGATATGGCAATCCAAAACGTAATTGGTGACTCTTTTCGCGGAGCAACCTGGGTATCAATTCATAATGGAGGTGGTGTCGGCTGGGGGGAAGTTATAAATGGCGGATTTGGTATGATGCTAGACGGGTCTGATGCTTCTGATCGTCGCCTCAAAAGCATGCTTCATTGGGATGTAAATAATGGTATTGCTAGGCGATCTTGGGCGAGAAATGATGGTGCTATTTTTGCAATCAAGCGCGCTATGGCAAATGAGCCAAAGCTTAAAGTAACAATTCCTTCTATTGCTGATGACAAGCTTATAGACGATTTATTCTAAAATTTATCTCAGGTGCAGGTAGGCCTACGTTTATCCTGCTTGCACCTTTCCATACCACATAGCTGTGCTTTTTCCCTCTTGATGCTATTTTTTCCGCATATTCCCTTGCTAATCAAAATGCCTGAAAATATAATTATTATTACTATTTATTAAATCACAAAGGTACTACATTGAAGTTTTTGAATAAGATTTCAATTTTTCTGATAATTTTCGTGGCCGTTATTTCAGTATATCGATTTGAGCAATCATCGCGTGAAGAAGCGGAAGAAACTCTTAGTAACTACGGTAAATATCTGAAATACCCTCTATGGGAACTGAATAAGAAAAGTGTTGAAACATACGTAAATGTTATTTCGAATGCAGAAAATTACGCCACCTTTACAATCACACTAGTAGATGGTGAGCGATATCTTGATTTTAGAGAAAAAGAAGGAACTGGATTAGGAACAAAAATCGGAGAGGTTTTTGTTCAAGAAGTCCCGCTGTCAATGAAGGTGTTTCACTATGATCGCCAAATTGCGACTATTGATGCGACCTGGAAAAGTAATACCATCTACAGCTATATTTACATGTCGATTTTATTCCTTCTCTTTATCAGTATTATCCGCCTCGTTATTTCCACTAGTAAGAAAAAGATTGAGACTCAAAATAGACAAAAATCTGAAATGCGTCACAAGCAACTAGTCGATACCATTCCACATGGTATCCTCGAACTCGATACCTATGGCCGTGTTTCATATGTAAACCCTGCTTACCTAAAGATGGTTGGTTATGAGGAAAATGAAATTATCACCAAGGGAATCATTTTTCCCAGCTTTAAAGAAGCTCAAAAGACTAGTTCAATTCTAAAAATCATTCGTGACAACAGGCCAAACCCCTTCCCCATCTTTTTCAGACATAAAACAAAGTATGGAACAGTAATTGATGCTCAAATGGACTGGGGCTACAAGCTCGA
>JAGLCH010000286.1 GCA_023146355.1 Bacteriovoracaceae bacterium
AGTTTAATTTTCATCGTTTACTGATTTTTCGACCCACTTGCCTGTAGGAGGAATTAGCTTTCTTTGCTCTAGGTCAAAAAGACCAAAGACATAGTCTGCAATACTACTGATTTTGCCATTTTCCTTATACATAATTTGGCGAAGATTCCACAGATTGTGGCGATAACCCTTGTGTTGAAAAACAATTCTAATTTTATCCCCTGCGGCGACTTCTTTTTTATAAGAGATTTCGGCCTTAAGAACCACCGGCCCTACCATTTCTTTTTTTACACTTTCGGGGAAGATCTCTTTTGTTTTGTAGTATGCCCAGCGGGCATCTTCAAAGAGTGTGAGATAGTGTGTGTGATTGAGATGCCCGTAAACATCTAAGTACTTCTCATCAACTGTTGTATGATATTCAAAGTTTTCAATAGACATTGATTAAACCTTTAATGCATCGGGACGGAATTCATCCTTCTCATTATCCCAAAATGGTGAGAGCCTTCGAAGATTTGCCACAATGGGAGGAAGTGCCTTTTCAATTGCCTCAACGTCAGACTCAGTGTTAAAGCGTCCAAAGGAAAACCTAAGGGTTCCATGGGCATACTCAAATGGAATCCCCATTGCTTTTAAAACATGCGAGGGCTCAAGGTTTCCAGAGGAGCAGGCCGATCCTGTTGAGCAGCAGATACCGCTCTCACTGAGGCCGTAAATTAGCCCCTCGCCTTCAATGCCTAGGAAACTTATACTCGTGGTTGTTCCCAGTCGTTCTGCCCTAGTTCCATTGATTTTATTTCCCTTAATGTTGTTGAGAACAAAACGCTCAAGTCTGTCCCTGAGACGAGTTTCTAGCGGGGCCTCACTAAAAGGGTCGACATTTTCAAATTTAGCGCAGGCAATCTCAAGGGCCTTTGCCATGGCAGCAATGTATGGAACATTTTCAGTCCCTGCGCGCTGTCCTTTCTCTTGGTGTCCACCAACAATAAGAGGACGAGTAAGAACCAGAGGCTTTTTATAGAGAACCCCTACTCCTTTAGGACCATACATTTTGTGTCCAGAGAAGCTGAGCATATCAACATAGGGAAAGTCTCTAGCGATATTGACGTCAATTTTACCAACTGTTTGAGTAGCATCGGTGTGAAAAGCGATCATGGGATCAGTTTTTTTTACCACCTGGGAGAGCTTATTTATGGGAAAGATTACTCCCGTTTCATTATTGGCATGCATGATAGAAACGATGGCGGTATCGGGTCTGATCGCGTCAATCAGCTCAACAATATCAATGTTTCCCTGATCATCTACGCCGAGATAAGTCACTTCAAGGCCATTTCTTTCGAGATCTTTACAAAGTGAATGAACACTTGGGTGCTCAACTGCCGTGGTGATGAGGTGCATGCGATCTGGATTTGATTCCAAAACACCTTTAATTGCCATGTTATTGGCCTCAGATGCAGAACCAGTAAAGAAGATCTCATTGCCATCTACCCCTAAGAGCTTAGCAATTGTTGACCTTGAATTTTCGACAACTTCTGAGATAGCTTCCCCTTGTTTGTAAAGAGAGCCAGGGTTGAAGTAATTATCCACAAAATAAGGTTTCATCACCTCAAATACAGCGGGGTCAACCTGAGTTGTAGCGTTATTGTCAGTATAGATAGTTTTCATTAAAAATCCACTAGCCGTAGTTCGGGATGAACTAGCTCTTTAAATAGGTTGTCGATGATGGCGGAAAGTTCGGGCCCGTGGTCGCCTGAAAGCTCACAGTAAACCAAGTTTCCCTTTACTCGTACTAGTTGGATATCTGACCCCTGCCGATTGAGGTGGGGCCTTATGGCCGTTTGAATTACTAGCGTAACCTTGGCCTCAATTTCCTGATTTTCTTTCTCATCATGGGCCGTAATAGGCTTCACTTTGGTGCGATTTTTTAGGGTTTCCTCTTTCAAAATGTCGTGAAGGCCACCGGAAGTATTGATACAGCTACCACATCCTGTGCCTGCCTGAGTTCGAACCATAAGTTCATCAAGTGAGGTGATGGCAAGATCTGTAATTGATTGCCTTAAGTAGGCGTCAGTTCTATTAAAACAGGTACAAACAAGTGGACCTTCATCTTCAGCATGCTTATCTTCCTCAATAAACTGAGAATGATCGACATTTCTCTTTATGGCCCAGTCTTTTACTGCTTCCTTTAAGACCTCAGCTCCCATTACAGAGCAGTGCATTTTTTGCTTTGGCATTCCCTCGAGAAATACCGCAATATCTTCTGCTGTGATGGAGAGTGCCTCAACTGGGGTCGGTTTCATGCTTTCAATAATATAGCAAAGTGCCTCAGATGAAGCGATGGCCGAAGTACAGCCAAAGGTTTCGTATCGAGCACTTGCTATACGATCCATTTTGGGATCATCAGCACGCTCAACTTTAAAGGAAAATACAATCGCATCGCCGCAAGCAATTGACCCGTGATGGCCAATCCCGTCTGCATTTGCAATTCTACCGTGATATGATTCACCACTTCCGCTTAGGGCATCCTGAAACATGGTGACCAATTTATCTGAATAATTCCAACCCATACCGTACACTCCTCAGGGAATCTATCAGAGTTTTACCACGTCCAAAATAAGATTTAAATATCTAATATCATGTATATTAGTCTTGACAATTGAGGGCCAAAATTTGATATTTTTAGGTGAAATTATTTAATAATAAAACATAGTTAGGTGACTAATGAAACGTGTTGTAATTGCACTTCAAATTCTAGCTTTTGGACTGTTGGCCCATGCTGCAGATACTCCTGTTAAGTTATCGAAATCAGAGAAAAAACAAGAACTCAAACGCTACTGTAGGCGCTTTAATAAAGAAATTAAGCGTTATTACTGGGGGCATATTATCTGCAATCCAAAGACTTGGCGGTGGGAAGAGGAATATGTTTCTCCTAAGGGAAAGTGGCCTTTGGTCTATCGAGTCTTTGATAGCGACGATAGCAAGATTAAGAAAACTACAACTTTAGTCCAGTGTGGTATCCACGGCGATGAGCTACCAACTGTTTATATGTGTATTCACATGGTACGCGACATTCTTTTTGACAATAAAAATGCATATAAAGGTCACCGGGTCGTTATTGCGCCCCTAGTTAATCCCGACGGTTTTTTTAGGAAGTACCCCACCCGCCAAAATGGTCGTGGCGTAGACCTTAATCGCAACTTTCCAACTCGCGACTTTGACTCCCGTGCAATTAGAGATTGGAAAAGAAAGTACCGCTCGAGCCCAAGAAAGTATCCAGGGAAAAAGGGCGCTAGCGAGATTGAAACTCGATTTCAAATTATGCTCATGGACAAGTATCGTCCTGATAAAATCATCTCAATCCATTCCCCTTATGGCTGGCTAGATTTTGATAGTCCTAAGCGCAATAAGAATTGGGATGAGCCAGATGGATATGACTTTAGAGTCTTTAAAAAAGATTCTAAAGGCGTTGCCAAGACCATGAGTAAAAAGAGTAATAACTATCCTCTTACTAGCTTTAGAATCTATCCTGGATCTCTTGGAAACTATGCCGCTACAGAACGTGGAATTCCAGTATATACTCTAGAGCTTCCAACCTCAGGCGCTGAAAAAGCTCATCGCTATTGGCGTAGGATGAGAAAAGGACTTATGGCGGCAGTTAGCTATGAGCTCCACGCAAAGGCCAAAGAAACTGACAAAAAGAAAGTTTCTCTGGTTAAAGAAAAAAAGAAGGATAAAAAGAAAAGATCTAATTAATACGAAACGATGGTCTACATTAGGAGATAATTGAGTGTGGAGAGTGAATTTTCACGGCCCTTCTCAATAACTTTTCCCTTATTGGTTACAATAATCATAATTTCAGAGTGAACAGTGTTCCAAATTGTCTTGGAAATAAAGGCAATGCGATCGTTATCACAAAGGCTATTTCCACTTCTTAAAAGATGCTGAAGTCTTTCAATCTCTTTATCACGCATCAGTGAGTAGAAATCCATAAAGTCATGCTCGAGAGCACACAGATAGAACATCAACATCAAAACAGTCACCTGTTCTGGGTATTTTTCCATCCAATTGAAGGATGCATTTACGTAACTGGTCAGTTTATCTCTGCTGTTATCCACTTGATCTACAGATTTCGAGATCTCTTCTTGAAAGGTAGCAAGAACATATTTGACTGCAGAGAGGAAAATTTTGTGTTTTTCTGGGAAGTGGTAGGCAACGTGGGCACGACGGGTACCAATCTTTTTAGCAATGGCCTCAAAAGTAGTTTTTTCAATTCCGACTTGGGCCAGACACTCAATCGCAGCTTTAGTAATTTCGAGCTTTTTAAGATCTCCCTTACTTGGAGTGTAATCGAATAAATTATAGATAAGTGAGTCGTTTCTCATTCACAATATCTACTTCAAAAAGACCAATTATTCAATTCTTTTAGCCATTGGAATCTGCGCATCTTTCATCCCGTTGAAATTCACTCTGATATTTGCCTAGCCAGTTAAATCGGTTGTAGAATGCTATCAATTCAACAATTTAAGGGGGTATATATGAGAAAAGTAGTTATCACTGCTGCTGTCAGAACGGCCATTGGCGCTTACGGAAAGTCACTATCCACAGTATCTGCAAGAGATCTTGGGTCTACAGTTATTAAAGAGGCACTTAAGCGCTCACAAATTGAAGGCTCTCAAGTAGATGAGGTTCTCTTTGGTTCAGTCCTTCAAGCAGGTCTTGGACAAAATATATCACGCCAGTGCGCGCTTGATGCTGGTGTCCCTGTTGAGGTTCCGGCCATGACTATTAATAAGGTATGTGGCTCAGGCCTAAGAGCTGTATCTCTTGCTGCTCAACTAATTAAAACTGGCGACGTGGATGTGGTTATTGCAGGTGGTACAGAAAATATGAGCTTAGCTCCATACCTCCTAAAAAACCAACGCTGGGGCCAGAGAATGGGTAATGCTGAGGTAATCGATGAGATGGTGGCCGGAGGGCTTACAGACGCCTTTAGTGGCACTCATATGGGTATCACAGCAGAGAATCTAGTTGAGAAGTTCAACCTAACAAGGGAAGAGCAAGACCAGTTTTCACTCAACTCTCAGCAAAAGGCCCAAGCCGCAATAGACGGTGGAAAGTTTAAAGATGAGATTGTCCCAATTGAAATCAAAAAAAGAAAAGAAACAGTTATTTTTGATACTGATGAGCACTTCACTCGTGATGCTTCGATTGAGAAAATTGGTAAACTTCGTCCCGCATTTAAAAAAGATGGCTCAGTTACAGCTGCAAACGCTTCAGGAATAAATGATGGTGCAGCAGCACTTGTCGTGATGAGTGAAGAAAAAGCAAAAGAACTTGGCGCTCCAATTATTTGTGAGATTGTTAACTATGGCCAAGGTGGAGTTGATCCATCAATCATGGGCTACGGGCCAGTTCCATCCATAGAAAAAGCACTTAAAAAGGCAGAGATGAGTCTCGATCAAATCGACCTTTTCGAGCTTAATGAGGCATTTGCAGCTCAATCTCTATCTGTCGTAAAAGGACTAAAAGAAGTTGGTCTGGGCGACGTTGATATGGAGAAAGTAAATGTGAATGGTGGTGCAATTGCCCTAGGTCACCCAATTGGGGCCTCAGGAGCAAGAATTTTAGTTACTCTTCTTCACGAAATGCAAAAGCGAGACAGTAAAACGGGTCTAGCATCTCTTTGTATAGGTGG
>JAGLCH010000287.1 GCA_023146355.1 Bacteriovoracaceae bacterium
ATCCGACTCCCATCAGGTAAGTTACCATCAAGAATGGGATGATCTGCATCACACAGCTTTCTGTTAAACTTTGCAACTTCATCAATAAAATCGTAGATATCATGCTTTGAGAGATTTACATTAAGCTGAATGAATCGCCCCTCTCTCTCAACGAATACCGTTTTTGGATTATTTATTACAACTTCAGTAATACCACGCTTACTGGAGAGATCAGTTAAAAGTTGCCACACACTGTTAGGGTTCTTTTCATCAGACATCGGTTACACCATTTTATTGTGAAAGAAATCAATTTCGCCAATGCTTGCACCATAGGCCAACAAGTTACTCATAATCATTTCTTTTTGTTGCTCGTTTAATTTTTCAAATAGATAGGGGTAACTTGCACCATCACGAATATACTCTCTGATCGTTTCTTTGCCAAAAAAATGTTGCATGTGAATAATCCCAAGGATGAATAGATCTAACTTAACTAATTTTGATCCTGTATATTTATCAAGAAGGTCAAAAATACTGTTATCGATTTGAAGGAGTTCTCTCCCCTGTGGCAAACCTACCTTTTGAATATGGAGCTGTGACATTTTAAGGTATAGGCCTAATAAGAATGTTCGGGAAAAATTACCAGGTGTATGTCCCTTTAATCGATCTTCAATTAGTAAAATATCGTCAACAGCATCAGGGTCAGTATGGGGGGGGAACTTTCCATGCTCTTCGTAATGTAAAAATAAACCTGTCAGCCTATTTCTAAATCCATGCCATCCTAAACTATTCAATAAAAAATCAACTCGAAGCCTCGGATCAATACTTGAAAAAGAATGGGACACAAGGGACTTTAAGCTAGGAATTTGATCGAAGTAAATTGGAAGAGACCGATATAAGTTTCCCGATGACTGCATATTTCCGCGCAATAACCGCGTAAAATAATCCGGCATATTAACAACAGGACAGTAAATCATAATTATCCTCACTTTATTATTGGGTTATTTTACCACAAGGCCAGTACCATACAAGCGTGCAAACATTGGAAAAGATTGCATTCTTTAATACAACTCAAATTAATCTATAATAGAACTATGAAACTACCAGTATATGAAGAATTAAACATTTGCTCACTCAGAGAAGTAAAGGCGCTTAAGGCAAAGCTTGCGCACTCAAACATAGGCAAATGCCCTATTTATATCCCAGCAAACGAGCTCGGCCAGTCTGACTTAATCGACTTTGTAGACAAGCTAGGCCATGCCCTACAGGAGCTTAATTTCTCGTCTCTTTTCCCTTACCCAATCTATGTTATTTCGGATTCCAGTGAACACCTTTCATCATCAAAAGTTTTGATAATTAAAGCAGTGGAAGATTTGCCAAAATTCTTCTTAAAGAAGGTCCGATCTCCTAGAAATAAAGAAGCGACGATAATGGCAAAACTAAAAATCCTATCAGAGAAGATTAAATTTATTGAAATAGATAAAAAAAGAGAAAGAATTCAAAAAGAATTTTCCCTACAGGACTCAATCTATCTCAAGAGCAGCGAGTTAGAGCATATTAGATCAATTGAAAAAAAGATTAGAGAGAGGAAAAAATGAGCAATAAAAAAAATAGTCTTAATGGATTTGAAAACATTGAGGATCTGATAACTGAAGACAGTAGGCACCTACGTACACGCAATGAAGATCTTTACAAGGTACATGAATTACTCCAATTTCTAGGTCAAGAGGAAAATCGTCTAAAAAAACTGGACTCTTTCTTCACCCGAAAATACGACAATTTGATTCAAACCCCACAAAGTGCTGAAATTTACGACAACCTCAGCCACATAGTGGAAGATAAGAAGGCAACACTCATCGATAAGCTCATACCGATAAACTCCGCAGTTAATCAAGAAATGACACAAATGTGGAAATCAATGTTTCAAATGAGTTAGAATAATTGGGCCACCAATATGAGCAAAGTCATCATCTGAAAGCTCATTGTAATCATAACCCTCAAGATACTCACGCAATAGCTTCATCAAATAACCATCAAGGTTTTCAAGTTTATCTAGGCCGAATCGAGTTTTGAATTTACTTAACTGTGATGTTTGGTCAATTACTTTACTATCTTTTAGACAGCTTTGAGCAAAAGTCTTAAATTCAGAAATTGAAATCCCAAGTCTTGGCGCATGGTCTTCGTCATCAAAATGCCCCAATACAAAGTTGGCATAATTGCTGATGATAATGGACTCAAAATCGATATCAGCAAGAGTGTAATTTAAGTAAAAATCGTCAGATAAATTACCTGACTTTTTCATCTCATCGAATATTCCACGAAACCCATTAATAAAAGGTAATATTCCTTCCAAAAGCTCAATATCATTCTCCCATAATGAGCAAAGCTCATTGGAGTTGATTTCAAGGGGCTTTTCAGAAACCTTCGCCAAATACTTTGGCACATCATCAAAACTAGCAAGTAAAAATTCATTCCAATAGCGTCCAAGAAATGATTCTTTGCTATCGTCATACTGGTATTTATTTAGGGCACGATTTATTTTTCTTTGCCCAATTTGAATCAATGAAGTTCCAATACGATATATGTCTGAGAATAAAAATTGAGAAAACTCTCCCTCTACAGGTTCATCTATCCGAGATGACTTAGCATATTCAAGCCCTAGAAGAAGCATCGCCCTCGCCTTACGACCCACTTTGGCCATGGCCACTGGTCCAGACTTAAGGGCATCGTCAATTGTGAGTGTTGCATTCACAAGACGGATAAAATCGAAGTTTAAAAAACGTGTACGCTTCTCATCACTAACTTTTTGAAGCTCTGTAAAAATCAAATCCATATCTCGTTTATAGGCGAGAAGTGCATTGGAGTGAAGGTTCTGTTTCTGGGCAACTTCATCTATGGCACCCGTTGTCGGAGTGTGTTTTTTTATAAAGCTATCAAGTAGTGCTTTTTGACTAAATGCAGAGGTCAATTCTAGAGCATCAAAATAATCAACAAATCCAAAATCACTCTGCAAACTCTTTTTTGCTTGATATTCTTCTTCTTGAATTACGAGGAATGAGCCTGATACCATTTTAAACAAGTGAGCATACGCTCTTTCTACACCCCAAATGGAGTAAAGCTCGCGGATAAAGCGGCGGACTTCATAAGTAAACTCAAAGGTATCGTCGAACTCAACCAGCAGTAAACTATCATCAGTAAGAAAGTAATTATCATGGTCAGGATAGAGAGGGTCCTCTACATCAAATGTCCAAATGTTAACTCTGGCCTTAAGCCATAGTAAAAACTCATTTCCTTGAATAAAATCATAGCGAAGATCTTCGTCAGGACAGCTCTCATAGGCCTTAATCCAGTAACCAAAATCCTGAGTATTGAGATCATCACGTTGCCATAGATCGATGTCCATAAAAACTTTTCGCTGCTCAGGGGAAAACTGTGTCAGGTGCATGCCTGTCACCTCAGGAGGAAGCGACTTCAACCCAAGATATAGTGGCTGAATAGGATGATGCACGAGGTCCATTCCCTCCTGCAAAAGCTCCTCAATTGATTCTAGGGAGCTGTATGTATCTGCCTCTGTAAAGAGTAGTGTCAAAAGATTCTTATCTGTCATAATTCACCTAAGTATTAAAAATGTTTGATTTTATAACATGGACAAAGACTTTTGGCCATGAATCATGGACTTTAACGGCAATAGTTGCATGAAATGGCCCTCCATGGCAAAATAAAACCGCCCCACCCCAAACTCACGGAAGAGATAATGAACAAACTAACAATTGCCCTCGTGATACTTTCTATACCTGCACTGTCTTTTGCAGTAATCACAAAAAAAAATAGCGATCTTGCCCTAAAATACTCAATTGGAGGCCGTACTATCGATGGAAATATTGATACGGCCAGAATATTGACTACAAAAATTGGGCCCAATTTTGAGCACCGCTACAACCCATATATCCGCTTTAATTTTAAGGGTAGCGCAACTTTTGAAACTGGAACTTATGAAAGGAAAACTGCTTTGGGTGATGGCCCAAGGCCCACCAATCGCTTAAGTCTAAGCGAATCAACGATGGCACTTACGCCGATCCCCTCAATAGAGATAAAGGCCGGTGCCATTAACCAAAGTGAACTTGACTCTCCTATGCTCTTAACAAGTACCGCTTTTTTGGCGGCAAAAGAACAAATTGAACTAACAAATGAGAATTACGGCATTATGCTCTTTGCAGAGCAGGCCTATGCCAAAAATAAAGATCTCTCTTCGACTCTTCCCAATACAGAAGAGGGACTTCCGAAGTTCTTTGCAGAAGGTGCCAAAATCCACTTTAAAAATGATCTTGGCAATTTAAATGCCCGAATAATGCACTGGGCATACGATAATCTAGGTGCAGGAATTGCCACTGAAAGCGCCTTTCGTGGCAATACTGCAATTACATCTGGGCCCGCTGGTTTTACGGGCTTTAAATACAAGTTTATGGGCCTATATGCGGCCTTTGACTTTGAGATTAAGGTTTATAAAAATCATAAAATTTTCATCGATGCTGACTATGTCGTTAATGATAAAGCTCCGGAAGGAAAAAATAGTGGCCACTTTGTACAGGCCGGAATTGGGATTGATCACGGTCATGGATATTTTAATCTTGCGATCAACTACCGAGACATAGAGTCAGATGCGACACCTGCCTACTATTCTAGCTTTCAAAACAACCAAGCTTCACTTGGTGGATATATTGAGTGGGACGACAAAGAAGGGCCATTCACAGCAAAGTTTGAAGTGGCCCATTTTGAAGAAAAAAGAAATGTCCTCTACCAATCTCCAGAAAACAGGGCCTGGTTTAGTATTAAATCATTTTATAATTTCTTATAATTGATATCATATAAATAAGGAGGTCATCGACCTCCCTTTCATATTAGTTAAAGATTACCTTACCTTTTCTTTTAAGAAATTTTACCTTCAACTTTCCCTTTCTCTTATCGACAAATTTTCTAATTGCATAGCCGAGTGAAAACCCGGAATCGACAAAGGTGTGATGATTTAGAACGGCTGGATAACCATCACCACCTCCAGCAGAGAAGCTTGTAACGGCTACAGTATAAGTTTTACTATCAATAACTTTTTTGCCATTTATAGTAAACTTCTTAAAAGTACCATTCTCCACAATAACAGCTGCTGTTGAAAGTTGTGGATACGCACCATCATTCTTTGAGAGAACTGCGGCCTTAAGCAAATACTCTTTAAGTTCCTTGCCTGAAACTTTAATAGTACAAACCGTGTTTCCGAATGGATGAACTTCAATTAGATCTTTTATAGTAATATTTCCAGCAGGAAGTCCCGCTCTAATTCCACCACCATTCATAAAAGCAATATCAGCTCCAGAAACCAAGACCATCGCTTCAGCGATCATTTTACCTATAGGCATTTGCCTTTTTCGAACACTAGACCTTGAACCGTCTAGTTCCTTGTCAAGCGAGCCAACCTTCTTGCTTATTTTGACCTGAGCTTTCTCATAGTAAGGAGTAAGTAATTTAACCATCGCTTTAGACTGTGGAATTTCAGCGCCAATAAGAACACGTTTCTTCTTTCCATTAACTTTAATTTTTTTCTTTAAATTTATCTTGATTAACTTTGTTTCTAAAACGCTGTACTGACCTTTGGCACCGAGCTTAAGATCAATACGCCCAACATTTTTTCCCCACTGCCCAGCTTGTCCAATTACGGTTTTGGCAATAATGGGAGCACTGCCTAGCTTTTCGTGGGTGTGACCACCAACGATGGCCATAATACCTGGAACTGCTTTCGCTAGAGTGACATCGCCTGGAGCGTTGGTTTTATGAAGAGCATTTTTATAAAAGCCCATGTGACTAATAACGACAATAAAGTCGGATTTTTTCTTAAGCTCAGGCATAAGTTTCTTCATTTCTGCTACTGCATTTGTGAACTTAAGACCTATGATATTTCTTGTTGAAACTTTTGAAGGTGTATCCTCAGCAATAAGGCCGACGATTGCAACTCTATACTCTCCAATTTTTTTGATGATGTATGGAGTAAATTTGCGCTTTCCATTTTTCATATCGTAAATATTTGCAGAAAGCATTGGAAACTTCGCCCAACTCTGCTGATTAATAAGTACAGCTGGAGAATTATCAAACTCATGGTTTCCAATGGCCATAGCATCATAACCAATAAGGTTCATGGCCATAAAATCTGGCCTTGCATTAAAAATATCTGATTCAGCTGTCCCTGTATTAACATCTCCAGCATCCAGAATAAGGAGGTATCCACCTTTTTCTTTTACTTCTTTTCGAACTCTTTCAACAAGAGTGTGTCTTGCTGCCATTCCATGATTACCATGGCGTCCAACCCAGTAGTGACCGTGATGGTCATTGGTGTGTAAGATTGTTAAATCAACTCCGGCAATCGAAGCAAGCGAAAGCGCAGAAAGAACTAGTATCAATAGGAACTTGATTTTAGACATTTTCTTCTCCATTAAAAGTTTTTGAGAGTATACAAAATTATTCATGAATCGAAAGGTTTTTGATAACAATTTAGCCTAATAAATGACTATCTTCCATCACAGCTAAGACCAAAGGTAGAGGACTCTTTGAGCTTCTCACTAGGATAAAGATGTAAAATACCAAGCTTATCATCCATCTGGAGACGATAAATCTCCTCTGAGGCAAAATAAGACATTATAGAGAGATCATTCATGGCGTGGGAGTGATCTAATCCCAAGCAATGACCAATTTCGTGGGTTACAATCCTTAAAAATGATTTAACATCATCAAAGGTGGCATCTCCAATTTTGATGGTGCAACCTCCATCTTCCTTAGTCTCTGCGACTCCACCAGCAAGTAATCCACCGGTTCCACCAGTGCAAAACTCAATAATTTTATCCTCCGCAATAGCGCCATGGGATGAATCATCAGTACCATCGATATCTCCATCCTCATCAGTATCACCTTTGACTACGACATCGAGGTAACTCCCCCCAATACTGTTGTAGTCCTTGGCAATTGAATAGATAAGATCCACAGTATCAAGGCCTGTATTATTGTGAAGCTCATCACTACTTCCAACACTGTTTTCACCAAAAGTCTCTGTCTTGATGGAATCACAAATTTCAATATAGATTTTAGGTGAGCTCTTGGAAGAAGACATAGTATTTTTCCAGCCAAGGCGAAAACCCAAAGCTAAAAAAGAGAGAAGCATTATAAAAATAAAACGATTAATATTTTTCTTCATCTAAAACCCCACCGTTAGGCCTACGGTAATTTTACCACCTGTATAATTGGCCAAATTGCTATACATTCCTATCTCTGTTCTAAAACTGAAGATATAAAATCTCCAGAACTCAGCTCCAAGCCCAGAGTACAAAGAAATAGTATCCCAATTAATATTATCTCCAAGATATACCCCACCCCCCATTGCCATATAGAAGTGCTCACTTAGATCATGTATGTAGTTTATACCAAGAATTCTCCCGTGAAACATGCCTAATTCCCAACTGGGACCACCTGTTCTAAAATCAACGGGAGCATAGGCTTCGCCAAGGCCAACAAATAAATGCCCATATCTTGCCCCTGGTCGAACAGAGTTCTCTTTTGAGGAAGAAAAA
>JAGLCH010000288.1 GCA_023146355.1 Bacteriovoracaceae bacterium
ACTATGACCTAACAGATGAGTTTATTGACGATGTGTGGATTTACATTCCATATGAAAAGAATATTAGAGTGCTCGGAGTAAGGCCTGTTAGGAAAAGGCAATGCTACCTTGAAGGAGGCATTGTTGAGCATGACGACTTTATAATTACTAGTATTGAAAGGACCTTAATTGATATTTTCTTTATTATTTTAGTTACTTACTTGTCTTGAATGATTTGTATAAATTGCATATAATTGTTTTAAATTTGCAATTATACTACAATTATATTAAGAATACTTGGTCGCTTTCCGATATAGCTATAAGGTATTTTAAGATAAGGGGAATCTGTTATGAATAATCGAGCATTACAAAGTGTTGAGTTCTTCGAAGAGAATAAGCTGTATATTGATGACTCTAGTGAGCTTGACCTGACAGCTTTAGCTAAGCTTCTTGGTGTTAATCAGAAGGAATTAGCAGTAGCGTTCAACATAACAGAAAGCCAGATTACAAGAAAAGCTGCCACATCTGATAACAAGTTTGTTCAGCAATGGATGGCAGTATTTAACATTCTTATCGAGCATATCCAATCTACAGAACCGGGTATCACTTCTGAAAAGCTGAGTTTAAAAATGAGTAGATGGCTGAAGATGCCAAATAGTCACTTTTCGCAAGAGTCACCTATATCAGTAATGCTTAAAGGGAAGGCCAGAAGAGTGATTAACCTTCTAGAGCAAATTACAGGCTAACCTTGAGTTTAGTCGATTCAAATAGTCCCGATTTAATATTTAAAACTGAGGCCGACGTAAAGGCCTTCTCGACCTTTTTTCTTCACGCTCACCCGTATGATTCGCAAAGCGAGTTTTCCTCTGACGAGCAGTATGAAGATTTTTTGACTGTGAGAGAGAGAACCCTCCAAGCTCAGCTCGACTACTTTCGTAATATTGATTTTACTCGTAGGCCAAATGTTATGAGTGTTAGGGAGAAGTATTATAAGATTGCTCCCAATAGATACTCAAATCCTCTAAGCTCAGTAGGGAGTACAAAAAAATCAAGTCGCTTTAATTACAAAAATGAACATTTATTGCAGAACTATGTCATCTACTTTGGGAAGTCAGAAGCGTGCTGTGAGATGGAGCGATTTCACTTGGACTATCAGTTGGAGCTTGCAGATAGCAGTGCAAATGAAAGCTTGGCGGATGAGCTTGATATCAAATTTACCCCAAATGAAGAAAATATCGTTTATGAGTATAGCGTGGACGTGGATAAAATTTTAGTTCTGACCAGTAAACCTAGTTGTGATGCTATTGGGATCAGCCTTGGAGCATATCGCAACGAATGGTTTGAGGTAAATGACTTGTACGATATTCCTTCTGCAAGTCAGATCCTTGGGTCAATTCTTAAGGCCCAAGGCTACAACGGTATCATGTATACAAGTGTCAGATCACAGGCTACCCCGAATTTGGTTATCTTTGAAGAGAATGCGGGTGGTCTCAAGTATGATGAAATCTCAAAAAAGAAGTTTGTAAGAACGATTAATCGCTAGAATAGGCCCACTGTCTGTAAGAGTTAGTCTAGGATTCTACCTTTTAGCTCTAAAGATATAGCCGCATATACTTGAGTGCTTTATTTTGCTCGGCAGCCTTGGGTAGACTCGCATACGATTTCAATAAATATCATAAGTCGAAAATTCAAATTTTTAGTGACTTGTCATTATTGTACTCCTTGATCTTACAATTATAGTTGCCTGTTATCTTTTAGAGGTGACAAAGTCGAGTTCACTTTTCAT
>JAGLCH010000289.1 GCA_023146355.1 Bacteriovoracaceae bacterium
AATCATGAAAAGAAATTTGTTGTACAAGTTATTGATAATGGCAACGGAATCGAAGATACATCTAAGATTTTCCAAACATTTTATACAACCAAGGCAGTAGGTAAGGGAACTGGCCTAGGTCTTGGTATTGTTGAGCAGATTATTTCTAATCTTGATGGCCTTATTAAGGTCGACTCTACTCTGGGTGAGGGAACAACCTTTACCATCACTATTCCCAACTCTAAGATTCTGGTGAACCCATGATGCAAAAAAGAAGAACAACTATACTTGTGATTGAAGATGAAGATATCGTTAGAGACACCATTGTTGCATTCCTAAAAGAATTTAAAATGGATGTCGTTCCCGCAGCAGATGGCCTGTTAGGTGTGCAAAAGGCCTCCCGTCAGGAATTTGATCTCATCATCACTGATGTAAACCTCCCTAAACTTCGAGGTGATCGTGTTGTAAAAGAGATCCGAAAAGATGAGACTAACGCCGACACTCCCATAATTATGCTCAGCGCCTATTTAAATATGGAAATTATTACCAATGTTAAGGATATGATAAGTAAGGCACTGGTAAAGCCCATAGAAATGGATCAGCTTCTAAAGGAAGTTGAGGAACTACTAAAGTAACTTTTAAGTTACCAAAAAACATTCGTCATTCTATAATTATATGGTCCTCAGCTAATTTAAGATGGGAGTATATGATGAGAAGCTGTCTTAACTGCAATACTGAAATGGAAGACCCCCAAGGCCATACCGGCAACTACCAATGCTCAAACTGTAATGGTGTTTTTACACTTCAAATATCTACAGTAAATTGTGATCGCCTCTACCTTGGAATTGCTTTAATGATCACGATCACTTTTTTCCTTAAAAGTATTTTTGTCGCCATTCCATGGCCAATATCACTAATATTATTTTGTGGATTAGTGGCCGGTCTATCAGTCATGCAATCAAATGCAGAACTTTTCCCCTATCCCACTAAAAAGACTTCTAGAAAAAAATCTTTTTTGATTTTACTAGGCAATATGCTTGTTACTTTAGGGTTGCTTGCCACCGCACTTCTAACCAGTTTCCCATGGCCCCTTGTCTCCTCTATTGCTGCTGTGATAGTTGTAATTTCACTGATTTTTTATAAGGAACTGAGTACAAAAAATGATGAGACGAGACCTGGAGCTTGACGGCACCCGAATTTATACCGAAGAGAACTTTCACCAAGAGATCGCACTTCTCTTTGCCCTACCCAAGACCTATCCTCATGACATTAGTTCACTTGAAGAGTTTATGCATACATATGTAGATCCAAATTTTACACTAAACTGGACCAATCACCATTTCAGCAAAAAACAACTGGGCCATAATTTTGATCGTATTGTTTCTACTTTCGATGATTTTCACTCTGCCCATTCTGCATTTGAATTTTATTTAAATTAATTTCCCTTTCTTTTTTTTACACTTAGGCTATGCTTTAGATAAATTTAAAGTCTGTATCAAACTGAATTGAGTGAGATTCTCAAACAGCCCCGCTACGGTGTACTCCAAATGGAGACTAGTCCGACCATTCTTGATACTTTTATCAATCATCTTAAGTACGAGGAAGAAAGAGATGAAAAAAAACCTATTGCTCACTGGTACCCTTTTAATCTCCAATCTTGTATTCGCTGAAACAATTATCGTTACTGCATCTCGAATCCCTGTTCCCCTTGAAAAAACATCAAGCTCTGTAACTGTCATTGGTAAGGATCAAATTGAAAACTCAAGTGCAACTGATCTTCCATCTTTATTAAAAAGAGTAAGTGGAGTATCTATCTCACAAACAGGTGCACGCGGCTCTCAATCAAGTGTATTTCTCCGCGGCAGTAATTCATCTGATTACATTCTCATGATTGATGGGATTCAAATGAACGATCCCTCTCAAATAGGGAGAAGCGCTTCCCTTGAGCATATCTCCTTAGATGACATTGAAACAATTGAAGTGATGAAAGGCTCCCAGTCAGTTATCTACGGTTCTGATGCTGCGGGAGGAGTTATTGCGATCACCACAAAGTCTGCGAATAAGAAATCATTGGGGGGTGAATTTTCTGCCTCCGGAGGAACAGGCGAGCATTACAGTGGAAGAGTGGCCCTAGGCGGTACAATAAATAAAACAAAATATTCAGTGTCAACAACTGCGAGTGGTGAGAATGCTCAGTCATCTGCTAAAGGTGAAAATTTTGATAACGATTCACAGAAGTACAAAAATTTAAATGCTTTGGTTGAAAGTGAGATTTTTCAAGATTTCACAATAAAAATGCAAGGTTCGGCCTACAGCAATGATGTAGAGTTAGATGATGGGTCAAGTACAGATGATCGTGAGCGTACTCTTTTTAGCAAAGGGATTACCGCCGGGGCAGAGTTGAACTTTCTTTATCTCGATGGCGACGCCGAAGTAAAACTTAGTGGAGATAAATCTCGCTTTGACAGAAGAGATACCGACGATTCAAACCCTGCTAGCTTCAGAGGAGAGACAGGCCACCTTGCTCTTCAAAATAATTTCTATTTTAGCGAGCAACACGCTGTTGCTGTTGGATTTGAATATGAGCGCGAAGAGGACCTAACAAGCTCTACAAAACTGTCAAAAAGTACACTATTTAGTAAAAGCGCATACACTCTTTATCAATTAAACAATGACTCCCTTTTTGCAACTGTGGGGATAAGAGTTGATCACCATTCGAGTTTCGGAAAAGCATACACCTATAAGATTGCCCCTGGTCATCTTATCAAATCAACTGGGACTAAACTTTTTGCCAACTATTCAACAAGCTTCAAAGCGCCGAGTCTCTACCACCTATATGAGTCAAAATCTGGAACAGGAAACGAAAACTTAAAACCAGAAAAAGGATACACCAGCGAACTTGGAGTTTCTCAATCATTTTTAAAGAGCAACACTGTAGAGCTTGTGGCCTATTACAATAAGTTGAGTGAAAGTATTATTTATGGTTCTAGCAGTTCATATGAAAATGGTGGAGTGCAAAAAACGAAGGGAATTGAAGCAGAATACAGCTTTACGAGCAATAAGCTCAATGCCCTAATCAATTATGGACTCAATATCGCTCGAGACAACAAAGGGAATGCACTACTTAAGCGACCAAAATATACCGGAAGCGGCGCCCTTACTTACCACCACTCCAAGATCATAAATCTAAGTCTCGACTTTAACTATAAGGGCGAGCGCAAAGATTATAAAAATACTACTGAAAGTTATAAATTAGGCGGATACACCCTTTTTGGAATCTCAGCTGATCACTCTCCCCACAAAGACTTAAAGCTGTGGGTCAAAGTTACAAACCTCTTTGATAAAGATTATGAGGATGTTAAAGGTTATACAAGCTATGGCAGAAGTGCCAAAGCTGGCGCTAAGTGGAGTTTTTAATTGAAGCAGTGGCTTATCTCACTCGTTATTATCGGGGGCGCCCATGGGGCAATCCTATTTTTCCAATCCTCATCATTATATGAGAGTGAAAATATTGTAGAGATCGCCTACCACCACGGTGAAGAAGCAGGTGTGAAATACAGAGTCAGCCTGATCAGCAAAAGGCCGCAAAACAATACTAAAGACCTAAAAAAGAAAGTATTCAGCAAACAGGCCCAAAATAATTCCAATCCAAAAGAAATGCCCAGCGCATCAGGTGCAACGAGCATTCCAAAATTTCAAGGAAAATTTGCTCCCCCTTATCACCCAGCGGCCAAAAGGAGAGGCGAACAAGGCGATGTCACCCTTCTCTTCACTGTTACCTCTACGGGAAAAGTTAAATCAGTCACCCTCATGGCAACTTCAGGCTCCCCAAGGTTAGATCGCTCTGCAATTAAGTATATTAAGCAGCTTATATTCGCCCCGGCCAAAGTAAGGGGCAGTGCAGTAGAAATGAAGCAAGAACTTACAATTTCTTACCGCTTAAGGTAGTCGCAAAAAACATATTAATATTAAACAGTTAGAAGCTTCTCCAAGATGTCAGAAATGGAGAATTTTGTTTACAATTCAGTGGAATTTTCATAATTTAGGAGTGATTTTATAACACCCTAATATACTCAAATTTATGTGTGAGGCAAGTTTATGACCGCGTATTTCACCCGACGTTTACTACTCATGATTCCAACATTCCTTGGAATCACTCTTATGGTTTTTACCATTACACGCTTTGTGCCCGGTGGACCGATTGAGAGAATGATCACCCAAATGCAGATGATGCAAGGGGATCAAATGGAAACCACTCGTGATGCCGATGAATCAGGATCTGGCGCCGCTCTTTCAGATGAGCAAAGAGCTGATCTTGAAGAGTACTATGGCTTTGATAAGCCCATCATTGTCAGCTATCTAACATGGCTTGGAAAAGTGGTACGACTTGACCTAGGTATGTCCACTCGCTTTAACGAGCCTGTGTGGGATCTGATCAAATCGAGGATTCCCATATCTCTAACCTATGGCCTTACCTCCATGCTCATTATCTATCTAGTCACCATCCCCTTGGGGATTTTTAAGGCCATCAAGCACAACTCGGCCTTTGACAACATCAGTTCAAGCATTATTTTTGTCACCTACGCCATTCCAGGATATATCATCGGACTTGGCGTTCTCGTGCTGTTTGCTTTTCATTGGGAAGTATTTCCTCTCGGAGGATTTATTTCAGAGGACTTTGATGACTTTAGCAGGCTTGAACAACTTAAAGATGTCATTTGGCACGGTGTTCTTCCAATGGTTGCCTACGTAGCGGGATCATTTGCTGGCGGAACCTTCCTCATGAAAAATGTTATGATGGACAATCTTGCTGCCGACTACATCCGGACAGCAATGGCAAAGGGACTTGATTTCAAAAAAGCGGTTGTAAGACATGCTCTCAGAAACAGTTTAGTTCCCATTGCAACAGGTATTGGCCACTCCATCTCAGTTATCTTAAGTGGATCTTTCCTTATTGAAACAATCTTTAACATCGATGGTATGGGCCTTCTTGGCTACGAGTCGATTCTTCAAAGAGACTACCCTGTTGTTTTAGGAATCCTAGCAATCAGTTCAACACTGTTTTTGATTGGTAATATACTGTCAGACATTGCAGTAGCGCTTGTTGACCCACGTGTTCAATTCGGTAAGTAAGAAGGATATATAATGAAGTTAAAAGAACGTATTAAATCCAAAATGAATCCGCTTACGCTTAAGCAGTTTAAAAGATTTAGATCGGTTAAGCGCGGATACTACTCGGCCATCATATTTGCACTCTTGCTTGTTTTTTGTGCAGTCGCAGAGTTATTTGTAAATAGTCGTGCCCTAATCGTTAAATATGAAGGGGAGTATCACTTCCCAACATACGGTCAAATGATCTCCGGAGCAGCTTTTGGGGAAGATTATCTGTACGAAGCAAACTACAGAGATCTACAGAAAAAATTTGAAGAGGAAGGAGGGGATAATTTTGTTTTAATGCCAATCATTCCCTATAACGCTTACGAAAATGATTTAAAAGAGGGTATCTATCCACCAACTGCACCAGATGCTAAGGCCGGACATTTCTGCGGAACAGATACTACAGGCCGAGATGTACTTGCTCGCGTGATCTACGGATTTCGCGTAGCGATTATTTTCTCGATCTCACTTCTTATCGTAACCTATGTCGTCGGTATTTCGATTGGCTGTTCCATGGGTTATTTTGGAGGTAAGTTTGATCTCTTCTTCCAGAGGCTAATCGAAATCTGGGCCAATATCCCATTCCTCTATATTGTTGTTATTATTTCTTCGATTATAAAGCCTAACCTACTCATCTTAATCGGTATTATGATTGCCTTCGGATGGCATAGTACCACCTGGCAATTCCGAACTCAGACCTACAAAGAAAAGGCCAAGGAATATATTCAAGCAGCAAAATCACTTGGAGCATCTTCTCCAAGAATTATCTTTAAACATATTATTCCAAATTCAATTTCTCTGATTGTAACCTTCGCACCATTTGCAGTTGCTAGTGGTATAAATAGTCTGACCTCCCTCGATTACCTAGGATTCGGACTTCCTGCTCCGACGCCAAGTTGGGGAGAACTCCTCAAGATGGGTCAGGAAAATTTGGACTCTTACTGGATTATCGCAACAGTAATTTGTGCAATGATCTTAATCCTTACAACGGTAACCTTTATTGGTGAAGCAGTACGTGAGGCATTTGATCCAAAGAAGCACACAACTTACGAGTAAAAACAGAAATAGATATATAACAAACCCTAAATAACCAGGAACCAAAAGCAAGGAACCTAATATGAAAAAATTTATTGCAATAATCTCGATCATGCTACTGGGAACTGCTTTTGCAGTGAACCCCAAATTACCTGCTGAAATAAAGTGGGAAACAAACTCTAAGGACAAAGTCTTTGCATCGCCTGATGCCAAGCGTGGTGGAACTTTACGAGAATTCATGATGAGTTTCCCTATGACTTTAAGATCAGTTGGGCCTGACTCAAATGGTGCATTTAGATCATATCTTGATGCTAATAAAATGGGACTTATTGATCTTCACCCTGAGACACTGAACTGGACCCCAGCACTGGCCACTCACTGGGCAGTTGGTAAAGACTTTAAGACTGTTTATTTCAAGCTAAATAAGTCGGCACGTTGGTCTGATGGAAAGCCTGTAACTGCAAAAGACTTTGCTTATACTCTTGAGTTTATGCGTTCAAAATGGATCTATGCTCCTTGGTATAATAATTACTACTCCGAGCAAATCAAAGAAGTAATCATCTATGATGATCATACATTTGCAGTTGTCGGAGGAAAGAAAAAATCAAGATTTGAAGCTCTTTATAGCTACGCGATCTCTGCAACACCAGAGCACCACTTTCGCCCTATTCTAAATAAAGAATGGACCAAAAAGCACAACTGGGACATCGTTCCAAATACTGGTGCTTACCAAATCGTAAAAATAAAAAAAGGAAAATCAGTTACTTTTAAAAGAGTAAAAGATTGGTGGGCAAGCGATCTGAAGTATTACAAAAATCGCTACAACTACAACAAAAGAAGAATTAACGTAATCCGCGATATGAATATGGCGTTCGAACACTTCAAGAAAGGGAAAATAGACACCTTTGGACTTGTCCTTCCTACATACTGGCACAAAAAAGCTCGTGGAAAAGAATTTGACCGTGGTTATATCAATAAGATTTGGTACTACAATCAAAACCCACAACCACAGTACGGCATTTGGCTCAACAACCAAAAATGGCCATTTGCCGACATCAATGTTCGCAAGGGATTCGCCCATGCGATGAACATGGACAAACTTATTAAAATGGTACTTCGTGGAGATTACGAAAGACTTGAAAGGTTTTCTGCGGGAACAGGAAAGTACGAAAATAAAAAGATTAGAGCTAGAAGATTTGACCTAAAAAAAGTTAAGTCATATATGACAAAAGCTGGTTGGGCGAGAGATAAAGAAACAGGTCTTTGGAAAGATTCAAAAACTGGAAAACTCTTTATTGTGGAAGTTCTTTACGGATCTGCTCCTCACACAGAGAGACTTGTTGTATTAAAAGAGGAAGCTCTTAAAGCTGGTATAAAGCTAGATCTTAAAATGCTCGACGGCGCTGCTTCATTTAAAACAATGCTTGAAAAGCAACACCAAGTAGCTTGGCTTGGGATGGGCGCAGGTATGATTCCTCGCTATTGGCAATACTTCCACTCAGACAATGCGAAGAAGCAAACAAATAATTTCACAAACACAAACGACAAGGAACTCGATAAACTTATAATGAGTTACCGAAATGAGTTCTCTGATAAGAAGAAGCATAAGTTATCTCAGAAAATTCAGCAAAAAATCCATGATCTTGGTGAGTTCATTCCGACAACTGCTGTTCCTTATTTCCGCCAGGGCTACTGGTCATGGATGAAGTTCCCAAAGGTTTTAGGAAAGAGATTTGGTGGAATTACCGATTATGGAGTTGCATGGATTGATCAAGACCTTAAGAAGAAGGTCATGAAGATGAAAAAACGTGGACGGCCTTACAAAAAGGCACAAACAATCATCAATAAAGAGTTCAAGGCCAAATAGTTAAATCCATTAGATTAAGAGGATTAAATGAGCGAAGTATTATTAGAAGTAAAAAACCTTGAGACCTGCTTTGATACAGATGCAGGTCGAGCTCAAGTACTCGACAAGGTTAGTTTTAAAATAAAAAAAGGCACCACTGTTGGTATCGTTGGCGAGTCTGGCTGCGGAAAGTCTGTAACATCACTTTCAGTGATGAGACTTTTACCAAAGCCAGCGGGTCATATCACCGGAGGAGAAGTACTTTACAAAGGTAAAGACATCACTAAAATCCCGGCAAAAGAGATGCGTAAGATTCGTGGTAATAAGATCGCAATGATCTTTCAAGAGCCAATGACTGCTCTTAACCCGCTACATAGAGTTGGAAAACAGCTGGGAGAGGTTCTTGAACTTCACCACCCTGAGATGAGTGTGAACGAAAGATTTAAGATCTGCGTTGATATGATTCGTTCAGTTGGAATCCCAGAACCAGAGAGAAGAATGGTTGAGTTTCCTCACCAGCTTTCAGGCGGTATCCGTCAACGTGTAATGATTGCGATGGCACTTCTTTGCAAGCCTGATATTCTAATCGCTGACGAGCCAACCACTGCTCTTGATGTAACCATTCAAGCTCAGATACTTAAGCTAATGAAGAATATGCAGCTCGACCTAGGTATGGCGATTATGTTCATTACACATGATCTTGGTGTTATCGCTGAACTTTGTGATGAAGTAGTTGTTATGTATGCTGGACGCGTTGTAGAGAGAGGCCCTGTAAGGGAGATCTTTAAAAATCCTAAGCATGCTTACACAAAAGGTCTTCTCTCTTCAATTCCAAGACTTGAGACTGAAAGTAAGACGAAGCTTGAGATCATTGAAGGTATGGTTCCTAGCATATTTGATTTCCCTGTGGGATGTCGTTTTGCCAACCGTTGCCCATATGCAGAAGATAAATGCCGTGCCGAAAGACCTGAACTTGTTCAAGTTGGTAGCGAACACTTCTCTTCATGTATCAAGCACTCAATTCTTTAGATACGAGGTAAAAAATGTCAGAATACTTAATGGAAGTAAAAAATCTCGTAAAGCACTACCCAATTAATGGTGGTGTTATGATGAGAGAAGTTGCAAGAGTTCACGCCCTTAACGGCGTATCTTTTAAAGTGAAGGCCGGCGAGACCCTAGGTATTGTTGGTGAGTCTGGATGTGGAAAGAGTACCCTAGGAAAAACTCTTATCCGTCTCCACGATCACACTTCAGGTGAAGTTACTTTTCAAGGTGAGGACTTCCTTGCTAAAAAAGGTAAGGATCTTATGGCAGCTCGTCGCGAGATGCAGATGATCTTCCAAGACCCATATGAGTCACTAAATACTCGCCACACAGTTGAAAATATTCTCACCGAGCCATATGATATTCATGGGATCGGAACAAAAGAAGAACGTATAGAGTGGGCAAAAGCAGCACTGAAAAAAGTTGGTCTCTCAGAGCAAGCGATGGAGAGATTTCCCCACGAATTTTCTGGTGGTCAACGCCAAAGAATTGGTATTGCACGCGCAATCGCACTAAAGCCTAAGGTCGTCATTTGTGACGAGCCTGTATCTGCACTAGATGTATCTGTACAGTCTCAGGTTATGAATCTCATGCTTGATCTTCAAAAAGAGATGGGTCTTACTTATCTCTTTATTGCCCACGACCTTGCAGTTGTTAAGCACATCTCTGATCGCGTTATGGTTATGTATCTTGGTAACATTGTGGAGTTCACCGATGCAAATAGCATCTATGAAAAACCTCTACACCCATACACTCAAGCTCTTATTTCTGCGATCCCTATTCCTGATCCAGAGCACCAAGGAAATAGAATTATTCTAGAAGGAGATATCCCATCTCCGATAAATCTTCCCTCAGGATGTGCATTCCACACTCGTTGTCGTCATGCGCAAGACAAGTGTCGTATGGAAAGACCACCTCTACAGGATGCTCCAGGAACAAGTGGGGAGACTCATCTTGTGGCCTGTCACTTTGCTGGAAACCTACCCAAAGTTTAGTCATTTAAGACCATATATTTACTTAAGAACCCGTCCTATGGCGGGTTTTTTCATACCAGAAATGCAGATTTGATTAATGATTCTCATACTAATTGACACCCACTAGTTTGAAGAGGAAAATACCTAACATACTTAAACTCTGGAAATTACTGTGGAACAAGCAATCAATACAAATGAAAAACAAGATATAGAGTCCCCAAAGTCAATGCTTTGGAATCTAGCATTCAATGTTATTATTCCTGCACTCATTCTCACTAAGCTCAGTGGTGATGCGAACCTTGGTCGTGTGTGGGCCCTTGTGGTCGCTCTTCTTTTCCCTTTCACATATGGAACAATTGAATTGATAATCAAGAAAAAATGGAATTTTATTTCCATTTTAGGTCTTGTCAGCGTTCTCCTTACAGGTGGACTAGCTCTTTTTAAGCTCGATGGAATTTGGTTTGCGGTTAAAGAGGCATCAATTCCAGCAGTGATTGGTATTGCGGTTCTAGTTCTTCACAATACAAAGTTTTCTGTTTTTAAAGTTCTGATGTTCAGTCCCAAGATTTTCAAAGTTGACCTTGTTAACGAACGCCTTGAGCAAAAAAACAATCTTAATAATTTTGAGAAGTTACTCTTCAGGTCAAATCTGATGTTTGCCAGTTCTTTTCTTTTGAGCTCAATCTTAAACTTTGTTCTCGCTGTAATTATGCTCACTAGCCCTACTGGAACTGAAGCATTTAATAAAGAACTAGGTGAGATGACCTTTGTCAGCTACTTTGTAATTATGGTGCCATGTATGGTGGTTCTCATCGGTACTTTCTGGTATTTAATTTCTGGAATCAAAAAACTTACCTCACTCGATTTCGAAGAGATTGTTATTGAACAAGGAAAAAAATAAATTTATTTTTTGTAGTAGAGAGTTGGATCTAGTGCCCAGCGATCGGTCTCTAGATTCTCATCCTCAACCTTGTACTGTTCTAGCTTGTGCTCAACCTCGGAGAGGCGTAGCTCTAGTGACTTATAGTTTCTAAGGTTCACAATACGGTCGTCTTCAAGTGCCGCTAACTCATTTTGCCACTCTAGCTCTAGCTTTTGTCTTAGTATCTCGTAACGGCCATTAATTGCATCAACCATATCTAAGTGACTCTCTAAATTCTTCTTACTCTTATTAAGCTTTCCTCGCACTGCGAGATGCTTTTTAAGAAGAATAGACAAAATCTCCTGCCCCATTTTTAAATTGTTAGAAAGGTCTTGGCTGTAAAACTTCAGGTAACCACCGTTGGAAATAAACAGCGTCTTCATACAGAAGTCAAAGTCTGATATTTTTAAAAGAAGGTATTCTGGACTTTTTCCCGCAACATAGGCGCGGCAACGCAACCCCGGATTGTGCTCATTCCAAAACTCAAGACGGTCTTTTTTATTCAGATACTTCATATTGGCGAAACGTGATTTGATTCGCATTAGGGATGCCTTGATATTTATTTTTGATACCCGTCCTGAAAACTTTCCCATCTCTTCAACATTTGCAAGAGACTCCGCAGAGGAGAATAAAATTGAGATACAGAAAAGAAAGGATACAAATCTTATAACCATACTTTTATTATGCCAGATACTTTGGATTATTAAAGCAGGGGTTAAGCTTTACCTAGCAATCCTTTTCTCCACAATAATACTGGAAAGGAAACTTTTACGGAAGTTTGGTTCACGAAATGCGACTATACGGTGTGATTTAAAAAATTGTCGGGGTTTCCAGAAGTAAAAGACTACTCGAGAGATAAATCTTCAACATCTGAAAAGTTCTCAATATCCTCGATTTCTAGTTCCTCTGCTTCACTATCATCAGCGTACCCAAGCTCAGCATCAACATAGAGATTCATAGTGGTGAGACTACTATCTAGCTCTCGAATCCACCGGTCTAACTTATCTTCAACAGTATTGGGCATATCCTCTGTACAAGAGAAGTACCACTCAATATTTTCCACAAGATTATAGTATGTATCAATTGCAAGAATACACTCTTCTGAACACTGGAGAAGATCGTGAATTCCTACATCGCGATAACGATTAAAGAAAACTTTGTCAAAATGCACACGCGTCCTTTTAACAGCAAAGGTCAGCATGTATTCAAGTTTACGCGTTTTAATTCGATTAAAAAGGGAATGGGCATCGAGCTTAATTAGAAGCAGGGTTCTCTGCGCTACTATTTCAATATCACTTTTCACAATTTGTTAAACTCCACTGACAAGGGAGGGAAGTCTTCCACGACTAGTTCCCGGCCACTTTTTATTTACACTTTTTTCGATATAGAAATTTTTCACCACAGACTTGATAAAGAACTCAACAGAAATAGGCATTTTGTGATGAAAATATGATTTTGTTCGCTCAAATTGGTGAGCTCCAGAAATTTTTCCAAAGGAGGATAGCTCGTGAACACAATATTTTTTTGAGAGCAGCCCCATTTTGAGATAACGCTTGAATTGCATGATATAGCGATCATAACTACGATGATCTGGGATATGGGTGATTATGTGATTTCGACCCTTCTCTGTCATACCTGCAAGCTGTCCGGGTTGTACCGGTAAAAGCGAGATCCCCCACTTATTCAGAAAGTGACTGAGCTGAAAAAACTCGTCTTGGAGTTCATCGCCTAGCTGTAGATAAAAAATGTAGTTCTCGGGTCCACCTGTTAACGCATTCATACTTCTTTTTCGGAGAAAAAGGTATTGGGTGTTAATTTAATGGGTGTGCTGGGCCTTAAGCGGTAAAAGCTTCCATCGAAGAACTCTAATGGGGAGATAAACGGCCAATAACCCGAAGGCCAGTGATATTAGATAACCCATGCCAGCTCCATTTGAAGCTGCATCTGAGCCCACACCTCCACATCCTGAGCTTTTAACTGTAGTAAAGGCCTGATCCGAAATATACCCAGTATCTTGGCGCCATAAACTCTCATCCATTACTGCCTTCATACCTTCAATATCATCGGCATAAAGCTGATTAAAGCTACCGAGGCTGGCCTGCATTATACCACCCTCATTAGTATGCCCAAGGCCTACTGTATGACCCATTTCATGAAGAATTGTCTGGTAAAGCAAATTTCCTCTGTTACTCACAAGCTCTGGTATCCTGCGGTTAAGGACAATTTCAACTCGCTCGAAAAAAGTCCCAACATTATGACGAATTGTCACTCCGAGGGTGGACGCTGCTGAAAAGCCTGTTTCCCCAGTGATGTCATCGGTCCAGCGGATTACATTTTTTGTTCCACCGTATACCTGCTCCCATATGTCATGGCCGGTCTCATCCTCCCACTCTTGAATGGCAACAGACAGAAAACCTTCTAAGCGGCCCTCCTCTAGATTATTAGACTCAACGACGTCAAACTCAACTGGAAAGCTCTTCCAATAGAATCCTTTGTCAAAGTCCTCAGTAAATGAGTAACCGAATACAGCATTTGACCCAAGAGCAACGAAAAATGTAATGGTAAATAGTAATAACTTTCTCATTTCATCTCCTCTCATCCTAAGAAAAGTCTGAATTTTAGAAAAAGGAAAGGGACATTGCGACGTCGGTTAATGTCTTCTTTTGTCCGTGTGATTTGTTATATTGCCCCTGCAAAAAAACAACTAACTTATCACGACCACCGACTCTCAAGTCCCTTTCGCTTTGAAATGTATCTTCCGTGATTCTTTTAGAACTACCATCCTAGCGGTTCCTGATCATCCTGATCTACCTTGCGCCCTCCTTCCTGGAGAACTTTGGTACTTATATATAAGCAAGAGTCGTGCCAAGTTTCATCATAAATGCATTTTATAGAAACTTTTTCAAGAAGCACGGACTTAGGGGGTATTAGCTATACTTATCGCCTTTATTAGCGTCAGCTTATTGACACCTCTTCTGACGTATTTGACACCCTTTATTTGCACTGGTGTCATACTGTCAGTGAGAATGGGGCCACAACGCTTTCGCCTATAAAATTTCTACTCTGTTTGTTTCAAGCTTGCTGTAATGTGTTATCATTGTTGTCTGACAGAAAAACAAGGACCGAACAAAGATGAGTAAGATACTTTTACTATTATTGTTAGCTTTAATGCCAGTTTTTGGACTTCACGCTTCAGAAAATCCAGTTATACTTCAGTCATTCTATTGGTATATACCTGATGCAAATACTGAAAATGAAATCCCTGAATCCAATATGTGGAATTACATCGCGGATGAAATGGCGCCTCAATTTAAAGAAGATGGTTTTTCCCATATCTGGCTTCCACCAACAGGGAAGGCCTTTAGCCCCGTCGGCCAAGGCCACAATGTAGGGTATGCTGTCTATGATCACTATGACCTTGGTGAATTTCACCAAATGGGTCATATTCGAACCAAATACGGAACAAAGAAAGAGCTTCACCGCGCAGTAGATGCTCTTCACGATAATGGCCTTAAGGTAATCGCCGATATTGTAATGAATCATATTCTAGGGGCCTATCGCTCCTCTCCAATACCCTATTCATACGCCTTTAAGCACCATGAAAATGACTATATTGAAGTCTTTTACAACGGATATGTTAATGCCTTTGTAGACTTCGATTTTAACAAACCTAATGATCCAGCTCCAAGAAATGGTGTCTATTCAGATTTTGTCTGGAGCGCAGAGCACTTTGATGGACTAGAGTCCTATAGTAATAGCTACCTCTTTGAAGGGAAGCAAGTTGACAAGGTCATTGATCTAGGAGATCTCACTAGTCTTCCTCACTATGAGCAAGAACTTTATAAGAAGCTTCGTTCCGATGTCATTTTGGGAATTGATTACGACCTCCAGCATCCAGAGGTTCAGTCAGAGATGCTCACTTGGAGTAAGTGGCTTGTGGATGAAGTAGGATTCGATGGCTTTAGAGTGGATGCTCTTCGTCACCTTCATATCCCATTTGTTACACGTTGGGCCGATGAAATGAGGGACCACATGAAGTCCATAGGCAAAGAAGATGGCCTCCAGATGTTTGGTGAGTTTTGGGATGGTTGGGCCGATCGCCTCAATGCCTTTCTTACTGGAAACCCTGAAGGCAATGATCTCCTCTACAGTCACAGACGGCCTTCAAGAGACTATGCAGGTATCGCAGAAAGCATGGATCTTTTTGACGTTCCGCTACACTTTGATTTTCAAAAAGTGGCAAAGGAGAATAATAGCTTCCCTATTACTCGTATGATAGATCTTCCGGATCGTGGACTACTAGCTAAAAACCCCACAAAAGCAGTAACCTTCGTAGACAATCACGACACAGTTCCAACGCAAGAGCTCGCAAGTTATATCCCCCTCCATACAAAGATTCAGGCCTATACCTTTATTCTTCTACACCAATATGGAACACCAACTGTATTCTATCGCGATATGTATAAAGGTAATTTTATCTCACAGTTTGAAAATAACGCTAAAGACTATCTCAACTATCATTTGAAGTCTCTGCTAAAACTGCGCAAGAACTATGCCTACGGACACGGCCGCTTTTATCGCAACTATAGTAGGCCCGGAATATTAGGCTATAAGCGCGATGGTGACCGAAAGCATAAGGGCTCTGGATTGATTTATCTCATTCGTGAATACGACTCGTGGGACAACGGCATTAAGATGCCCACTGATGGTGGAGAATGGAAGCTGGCACTCGGTGACGGGAGTCTTCATAATGGGACTTTTTATCTTAACAATGATTCTGATTTTGCAGTTTGGGTAAGAAAATAAATTTAAATAAATACTGAAGCACTACCACCTCTCCATTTTCAAGTATCTCTTTTTGATCTCTGCCAATCGCGGAGATCGAAAGACTTCACCAACTTTATCCCAAAACTTTTCAATGAACATAGCGTTTGATTTATAGATTTGATGTGACATTAAAAGATAATACGGCTTAGATGCAATCGGCGGATTTATGATCATAATATTCTTATGTTCAAAAAGAAGTATTTCTCCAATAACTGAGTGAATAACGGCCCCACTTCCATGCCCTAAGCTAAGCAGCTCAAAGGCCTTCTTGGGAGTCGAAACCTCATTTACCTTGATGCCTCTGTCCTTCAAAAAACTAACTATTGAAAACCCTAACTGAGCATTAATCGTCCCCTTAAGGTTGAGAAATTTCTTTCCATCCCAGCTAATATTCGACCCTTTCTTAACGAATAGATTGTAGTCCCCAGATTCAAACTGTCTGGAGGGATCAATCTCTCCGTTTTTTTTTGGATAGACTCCAAGCTTCTCACGCTCCAATTTATAGCTAGCAGATATAACACCATCGACCTCTCCACTTTTTATGAAGGAGAGGCAACGCTTCCAGGGGTAGCGCACAATTTTGATATTAATATTGAGCTCTTTCTCTAGGATACGCAAAAACTCGACATAAATTCCAGGATCCTTCACCTCTCTCCCGATATCTTCTTTAATAAAGGGATGGCCATCGGCAGTGGGGATTGCCACAGAAATACTGGTAAGGGGTTTTGCCGATACACCGGAGTAAAAAAGTAT